>NZ_JBQXYF010000008.1:0-282715 GCF_052645355.1 Halomonas sp. V046 | reverse complement strand
CCAGCTGGTTGATAGGTCGGGTGTGGAAGCGCTGCAAGGCGTTGAGCTAACCGATACTAATTGTCCGTGAGGCTTGACCATATAACACCCAAAGGGTTTGTGGTCGATGACTCGCCAATTGCCGGATGCGATGAAACGTATTAGGAAAAAAGATTTTCCATCAGCATGATTTATATTGCCTTTTTCGCCTGACGACCATAGCGTGCGGGAACCACCTGATCCCTTGCCGAACTCAGCAGTGAAACCGCTCAGCGCCGATGGTAGTGTGGGGTCTCCCCATGTGAGAGTAGGTCATCGTCAGGCACTTATTATGAAAAGCCCGATTATCGAGAGATAATCGGGCTTTTTTTATCAAGAGATTTACGCGTGGGTCGTCCCTGCTTCTCTCTTTGTGGTCTTGCCGCAACTGCCGTGAGACTCACGCCTCCTGGCGAGTAGGATTGTCAAAGAGTTGGACCGTTCGTCAGGTGCTGACACCAAGAAAATGCCCCTCGGATTCGCCTGAGCGGGTGTTTTTTTGTGGGCTATCCACCGCAAGCTTCGCGCCGGGCTCGCTCTGCGCACACTGGCTGCGCCAGTGGGTGGTTTCGCCGATGGCATCGGCAAGGCTCGTTCCGCTTAAGCCCTCGGTGCCGGTCGGTCTTGGCCCTTGTTTCAGAGAAGGGCCAAGACTCTTCGCTTCCCCTCGTTTTCACTCAGCTTCCCGCTTTCATTACCCCAAAAAGGAGTGCTCGGTCGGACGATCATTCGTCCGCCGCCAACCACGACATGAGTAATTCCACCGCTACTTCCGAGTCACGATTGCAGCCGGCCGGTTCACGGCTAGGTGACCCTGTGGTGCTGATCTTGAGCATCGGCTTCATCCTGGGCTTCATTGCGCTGTCGCTGTACGACGTCGACATGGTCGCGAATGGCATTTCGACGGGATTCGCCTGGACGGCCAAGACACTCGGCAGCTACTTCCAGTGGCTGTTGTTGCTGTCCTTCTTCGTGGCGATCGGGCTCGCCGTCTCTCCGGTATCCCGTGCTCGTATCGGCAACTTGGATACGCCCGAGATCAGTACCTTCAAATGGCTGTCGATGATCATGTGCACGCTGCTCGCCGGGGGCGGGGTGTTCTTCGCTGCCGGTGAGCCGGTGTATCACTTCGTCGTCACTCCGCCGGCCTTCGACACCGAGCCCGGCACCGCGGATGCTATCGCAGGAGCCCTGGCTCAGTCGTTCATGCACTGGGGGTTTCTGGCCTGGGCAGTGCTCGGAACCCTGGCTTCTGTGGTGTTGGCGCATGCCCATTACGTGAAAGGGTTGCCCCTGCAGCCTCGGACGTTGCTGGTGCCGGTGTTCGGCGAGCGTGTCATGTCTGGACCGCTGGGCGGCGTCGTTGATGCGCTATGCGTGATTGCCGTCGTGGCGGGCACCGTTGGCCCGATAGGCTTCCTGGCGACACAGGTCAGCTATGGCTTCCATGAGCTGTTTGGTACCAGCGATGGCTACGCGACCCAGCTGGCGGTGCTGGTGGCCCTGGCCGTTGTGTATGTGACGTCGGCCATGACGGGGATCCATCGCGGCATCCAGCTGCTCAGTCGCTTCAATGTCTTCTTGGCGCTGGCGATTGCCGCGGCCATCTTTGTCTTCGGCCCGACGCTGTTTCTGACCAATGCCTTCACCCAAGGCTTCGGTGAGTACCTCTCGTCGTTCTTCACCATGGCGACCATGACCACCCAGACGGCGCCAGACTGGTGGATGCAGTGGTGGACCGTGTTCTTCTTCGCCTGGTTCATCGGTTACGGGCCCTTGATGGCGATCTTCGTCGCACGTATCTCTCGTGGGCGTAGCATCCGTCAGATGATTCTGGCCGTGGCGGTCATGGCGCCGGTTGCCACCGCGCTCTGGTTTACCCTTCTGGGCGGTTCTGGCATCTATTACCAGCTATCCGGAGCGATTGACCTGTCCGAGGCACTGAACAACTTCCAGTTCGATGTGGCGACGCTGACCGTCGCCCAGGCACTTCCTGGCGGAGGCTTGATGGCGGCAGCGATCCTGCTGTTGACCACCATCTTCGTCGCGACCACCGGCGACTCGATGAGCTACGCTATTTCGGTGGTTGGCTCAGGGCATGATGAGCCGAGCCCGTGGGTGCGAGCCTTCTGGGGGATCGCGATGGCCTTGATGGCGGCGATTCTGCTGCACATGGGAGCCGGCCAGATCGGTGCACTGCAGCAATTTATCGTGATCACCGCGATTCCGGTATCGCTGGTATTGCTGCCGACGCTGTGGACCGGTCCCAAGGCCGCTCGTGAGATGGCCCGTGAGCAGGGCCTGATGTAACACCGGGCGGACCTGACGCCCGTCGACGCCCCCGGACCCTTGCCCGGGGGCGTCTTGCGTTACGGGTAACGGTCAGGGAGGGGGCGTTGGTGCAAGGGCATCGCTCGGGTCCGTGCAGACTGCTACTATGATCGACTTTCGTCGATATTACTGGGGAGGCCGTTCGTCCGTGAACGTGACTACACCGGCACTGTTGTTTCCTGCCATCTCGTTGTTGCTGCTGGCCTACACCAATCGATTTCTGACGCTTGCAGGCCTGATACGCAAGTTGGCAGATGAGCAGCGCGATGGTCACCGTGAGGGTAACCTGCGACAGATTCTGCTGCTGCGCCGACGCATTTCGCTGACCAAGCGGATGCAGATCGCCGGGGTCTTCAGTTTCTTGCTATGCACACTCTCGATGTTTGCTCTATTTCTGTCGCTGACGTCACTGGGCATGCTGTTGTTTGGTATCAGCCTGGTGGGCCTCTCCGTTTCGCTGGTGTTCTCGCTATGGGAGGTCGTGATCTCGACCAATGCGCTGAACGTGCAGTTGCAGGATATCGAGGCGCAGGCGATGTCCGCCGCAGCTCCCAGGACGGACGATGACACAGGAGTGCGGCGATGATTCCCAATGAACTCTTGATGTTTTGCCGGCCGGGCTTCGAGCCGGACCTGGCGGCCGAGCTTGAAGAACGGGCGGCGGATCGTGGTGAGCGTGCCCAGGCCGAGATCTGTCCGGGGCAGGGGCTGGTGCGCTTGTGTCTCGACGCGGGGCGTCCTGCCAACAGCCTGCACCGTGACCTGCGCTTGACCGACCTTGTGTTCGCTCGCCAGTCGCTGATCGCCTTGCCGCCACTGACCGTTTCCCGGGAAGATCGTCTCTCGCCGATCATCGAACAAGTGGTCGCCAGCGGCTGGAGCTTCGAGTCGCTCAGCCAGGAGACGCCGGACACCAATGACGCCAAGGCGCTAGGCGGATTGCTGAAGGCGCTGGAACGTCCTCTCGGTTCGCAGCTGAAGAAGCGTGGGGCGCTCAGGCGCAAGGCTGGCGGGCGGCGCTTGCATCTGGTCTGGCGCGATGGCGACCAGGTGCAGCTCGGCATGAGCTTTCCTGGCAATCGCAGCGAATTCCCCGGTGGTATTCGTCGTCTGCGTTTTCCCCACGCGGCACCGAGCCGCTCGACGCTCAAGCTGGAAGAAGCCTGGCATGAGTTTGTGCCCCGCGATGAATGGGAGGAGCGCCTCGGGGAAGGCATGCAGGCTGCGGATCTGGGGGCGGCGCCGGGGGGCTGGACCTGGCAGCTCGTGCAGCGAGGCATGCACGTCTACGCCATCGATAACGGCCCCATGGACAAGACGCTGATGGCGACCGGAATGGTCGAGCACCTGCGTGAGGATGGGTTCGTCTGGGAGCCGCCGATGCGGCTTGACTGGCTGGTCTGCGATATCGTCGACAAGCCCGCGCGGGTCATCTTCATGATGGAGCGCTGGCTCGAGAAGCGCTGGTGCCGAGAAGCCATCTTCAACCTCAAGCTCCCGATGAAGCGGCGTTGGGAGGAGGTCTCTCATTGTGTGGACGGGCTGGCTCAGCGCCTCGGTGAGGCTGGCGTCTCGGCTACGATTCAGTGCCGACACCTCTACCACGACCGCGAAGAGGTGACGGTCCATGTGCGGTTGGATGAGCCTGGGTAGGGCGCTGGTTCGGTCCAACGACAGAGCGTGCAATCGGGGGAACTCGCCGGCGCCGCGTCGGCGCTCGGCTGGATGGCGGAGGGGCGGCTGACTGGGTAAAGCCGTTCGGCCCAGGGCGGCGCCATTCCGACGGGCGCCACCTAGAAGGCGGGTTCGTAGATGCGCACTTTTTCCTCTTCGGTGAGCAACGGCTGGAGGCGCTGCATGGCGCGCAAGCGGGCTTCGCTGTTGTACCATTCCTTCCAGGCGCGGATGTCTCGCCATTTGGTGATCATCAGCCGGCGATCGGAGCGTCCTTGTTCCACCAGGCTCTCGCCGCCGAAGAAGCCACTGGCGCCCAGGGATTGGCGCATGGCTTCCCGGGCCGCTTGCTCATATTCGTCTTCGAGGCCTGGCATGATGCGCCGTTCGATGATGATCTTGATCATTCCTTCACTCCAACGCCGAGGTATTGATGGTGGATTCTGTGGATGCACAGCCTGACAGTGATAGCGTACTGGACACCAGCGGCCTGTTTTGCCCTGAACCTATCATGATGATGCATAACCGTGTTCGTGATATGACGTCCGGTCAGATTCTCAAGGTCATCGCGACAGACCCCGCGACGACTCGAGACGTGCCGAAGTTTTGCCAGTTTCTGGGCCATCAATTGATCGATCGGCATGACGCCGACGACGGCACTCACCTGTACTTTATTCGCCTCGCCTGAGGGGCGAGCCTGGGCGCCGCGATGGCCGATCGACGAGGCCTTCCCGAGTGCCGAGCCACGGGGGCTGACGGACGCCCGGGGTCGGGTTCTCGTGGCGATGTAAAGCGGCCGTCATTGCGGGGCCATGCCGGCGACGGGCTCGGTGTCGGCGCCGGGGCGGTGGCGTGGACGGCTGGCGTTACCGCCTGCGTGGATGCGGCCCCGCGCCGCCCTGTGCCATCATGATTCGTCGCTGTCCGGCATCACCATCATGGCGAGGGCCTCAAGCGTCGCCGGATCTTCCTGGCGGATGCGGTTGGCGATCGTGCGCTGGAAGAAGTACACCACGCGATGGCGGCTATGCCCCGGGTAAAGGCACTCATCGTTTGGCAGCACCGGCGTTGACTCGACCAGGTCCTCATCGGCGAGCAGGGCCTCGATGCTGCCGTCGCTGTAAAGCCGCCAGCCGAAGACTTGCTTGAGCTGCCACGGTTGATCCTCTTCGTCCATGCACAGGGCATGGGTGCCCTGATGTTCGGGCAGGGTCTGGATCAAGGTGGTCTCGTCGGTATCTTCGTACTCGAAGTAGGCCGCCGCGTGATGCAGTTCCATCTCCTTGTGCTCCGGTACCTCCTCCAGCAGCTCTTCGGTCTCGGGGTCGCGGTAGCCAACGAAGTGACCGTACTGGGGGTCATTGAGCTGTTCGCAGGGCGTCAGCGACTCCATCCAGGGCACGAGGCCGACGATGTCGCCGTTCTCGCGCATTCCCCAGGCGAGCAGGGGCATGCCGTACAGCGTGTCCGGGTTGGATGAGAGGCGATAGACCATTTCGAGTCCATCGAGCTCCGGAGACAAGCGCACCAGACGGCGGCGAGCCTGGTGGCGTTGGCGCATGGCGTCCAGGTCAATGACCCGGGCGGGGCGGGGTGACAGCGGGATTCCCATGGTGTCCCTCCAGCGGCTGCGTGGGTACGGCATCACCATCTGGGCGTCCGGTCAGATGGTGCGCTTGGCGTCACTGTTCTCATCAATAGCACAGTCTGAGCCGTCAGCGTAAGTCCCCGGCCGAGTTGCAGCGTTGGCTCAGGGTGTGTTGCAGGTGCTGGTGATCCTGCCGAGCGGCGTCGAAGCGGCCCAGCGGCGTGGTGCTGGAGTCGAGGTCGAGCCACTCCTGACGATAGCGTCGCAGCGCGTCGGTTCCCGCCACATGGGCATCGAGCAGGCGGTCGATAGCCTCGAACCAGGTGCCGGCAGCTTCCCCTAGGCGTGTCGTCCAGGCGCTAAGCGCCGGATCGAACGCTATGCTCTGTGCGGATCGAGGGGCCCCGTTGCCCTGGCATCTCTGTTCCTGGGCGGCGGCCATTACTCGGTTGATCTCCTCGAGCCTGACCGCGGCCAGCAGCAGGCTGCGCAAGAGCTCTGCCGACAGGGGGCGCTCGCGCAGGGTCTTTAGGTGTCCCTCCAGGATGGCGGAATCGGGCATCCAGGTACGGTCGTACTGGTGCTTGATGGCGTCGGTCAGGTACTGCAAGGCCGGTAGCTGGCGTTGCACCTCGGCCAGGTCTTGCGGGTCGATGGGGGAGCTTGCCCGCGAGAAGTTGCCCGCCCATTCCTCGGAGGCGACGAGAGCGTTGTAACCTTGCGTCGGTAGTTGTTGCGTCTTGATCCGGGTGAGGCGCGCCAAGCGTGCCCGGTCTTCTGCTCCCAGCGCCTCAACTACATCGGTCGTGACGCACGCGCTGAGTCGCCGCCACAGGCGCAGTTCGTATAGCCAGCGCTGGCTCGGCGGTGCCACCCGGCCGAGCTGGTTGTTGCGCTCGGCGACCAGGTTGGTGATCTGGCAGCCGCGCAGGGCGAAGACGTTGAGCAGGCCCTCGCGAGTCTCGTCGACGTCGAGCGTGAGCTCACGGGTGCCGGGGAAGGCGCCGATGTTGGGGATCGGCCGACGGGCGGGGGCCGGTTGGTCGAGGTGCGCGGCCAGGTTGTCCTGGTAGGCCGCCATCTGCCTGGCCATGTCGCTGTCGCCGCAGCCGGGCAGTAGCACAAGGCTAAGGCCCAGGAGGACGCCCAGGAATGCCCTTGCCGGAGGCGGCAGTGGCAGGCCCCGCAAGATGCCCGGAAATCGACGCAGGGCTCTGCGCCGCGACGCTGGAAGGGTGGCTGCTTCGATCACTGGCGTTCTCGGTCTGTGGGCGCCTGCACCGGGCGAGGCTTCCCCCATGCCGTGTCCTTGCTGCGACGTCGCAGGCGTTCGCCGAGCAGCACTGCCGCCACCGTCAGGCCGGCGATCAAGCCGCTCCAGTAGCCGTACACGCCCATGGGTTCGACCCAGGTACCGAGACCGTACTCGCCGAGCCAATGGCCCCCACCGAGGCCCACCAACCAGTAGGACAGCAGAGTGATCACCATGATCACTCGGGTATCCTTGTAGCCGCGCAGGGCGCCCGCCAGGGCGACCTGAACGGAGTCGGAGACCTGATACAGCATGGCAAGCCCGACCAGGGAGAGGGTCAATGCCTGGACCTCGGGGTTGTGGGTGTACAGGGCTACCACCGGCTCCGCGGTCGACCACAATACCAGGCTATTGAACACGGCCACGGCGACGGCAACGAGGATGCCATTCCAGGCGACTAGCCGAGCGCGTTCCAGGTTGCCGCTTCCCAAGGTGTTGCCGACGCGTACCGTCAGCGCCATGCCTAGCGATAGCGGCAGCATGAACAGGACCGAGGTGTAGTTGAGTGCCACCTGGTGGGCGGCCACCACGGTCTCGCCAAGGCTTGCGACAAACAGCGCGATCAAGGTGAACAGGGTGACTTCGACAAAGATGGCCACCCCGATCGGTAGCCCGACATACAGCAGTTCGCCCATCAGCTTCGCGGTTGGGCGAGACGCCGAGTGCCAGAGGTCGATATCCCCGTAGGCTCGGCTGCGCTGGGTGTAGAGGATCATCGCCAGGCTCATGACCCACATCGAGATGGCGGTGGCGATGCCACAGCCAAAGGCGCCGAGGGCAGGCATCTGTGCCAGCCAGTCGGGCGTCGCGGCGCCGAGAAGTTCCACGAGACCATCACCGCCATAGATCAACAGGTAGTTGCACGGGATGTTGACGCCTAGCCCCACCAGGCTGATCCATAGCGAAGGGCGGGTGTGGTTCATGCCGTCCGAGAAGGCCCGCAGGGCCAGGAAGATGGCTATCCCCGGCATGCCGAAGGCGACGGCCCCCACGTAGTCGCTGGCTCGGCTGGCCACCGGAGCTGGAACTTCCATCAGCGCGAACACGGGGTCCACCGCGACGGACAGCAGCAGCGCGGCGATCATGCCCATCACCAGGCCGATCCACAGCGCCTGGTGGACGCTCGGCCGGATGCCGGCACGGCGCCCGCCCCCGAGCAGGTGAGCGACGATAGGCGTCAGCCCCATCAGGGTGCCGGTCATGAACAGCATCAGTGGCAGCCACAGACTGGCACCCACCGAGACCGCGGCCAGATCGGTGGCGCTCTGGCGCCCGGTCATCATGATATCGACCACGCTCATGCCCGCCTGGGCGAGCTGGGCGCCACAGATGGGCAGGGCCAGGCGAATCAGGGGCCAGGTTTCGCGGCGGCTGGTGGACAGCAATGGGGACGGCAGCAGGCGCAAGGGATGAGCTCCGTGCAAGAGGATAAGAAGGGCTTCTTGCCCAACTGGTACAGGGATTGAGTCTACCAGCGGCGCACCATTTTGGCGCCGTTGGCGAGCTTGATATGATAGCGGCCCGACTTGCCCTTTCGACGACCCCCTGCGAGGCTCCGTGACCCATCGTCTAGAAGACGTCATCGCCCTGTTCGATGGCCTGTTTATCGACACCTGCAACACCCGCTTGGTGCGCGGTGGCGGCGAGCCATTGTACCTGCCAGCCGACGCCGAGAGCCCCTGGCATCGAGTGATCTTCGCCCGGGGCTTCTTTTCCAGCGCCCTGCACGAGATCAGCCATTGGTGCATCGCCGGTCGCCAGCGTCGTCTCAAGGAAGACTACGGTTACTGGTATGCCCCCGATGGCCGCGATGCCGATCTTCAGGCGGCCTTCGAGCGCGTCGAGGTGGCGCCACAGGCGCTGGAATCTCTCTTCAGCCAGGCCTGCGCTCTGCGTTTTCACGTCAGCGTCGATAATCTCGGTGACGTCGAGGTCGATCGGGCCGGCTTTGCGACGCGGGTCGCCGAGCGGGCCGAGCGGTATCGCCTTGAGGGCCTGCCGCGCCGGGCCCGGGTGTTCGAGCGGGCGTTGCGGGCCTTCTATCTCGAGGGCCAGGACCTGAGCTCGGCCGTGGAGACGGGGCTTGGCTGTCTCGCGCCAGAGGCCGGTGGCTCGGGCACCCCCACGGCGGCCAAGGCCGATGCCTCGGCCCAGGCGTGAGGAGCCCAGATGATACGTCGCCGAGGCGAGGCTCAGTCTTCGTCACGCATGCGGCGATGCAGGTGCAACATGACTTCTACCTCCTGTTCGGGGCGCATCGGCTCAAGGCCAAGCTCGCCAAACAGCTCATTACGGGCCCGCGCCCAGTCACTGGGGCCAAGGTCGGGATAGAGCGATTCCGCGGGAGCGAGTTCGACGAAAGGGTCCAGCCCGTAGGTATCGAACAACCGCGAGAGGGCGGCCTCGTCATCGAACACACCCGCCGTGTACAGCGTCGCGTTGAAGTGGTCCGTTTCGAGCTCGCGAATCACCTCGAGCGGGCTGATCCCGATGCTTGCCAGCTCCTCGAGACTGTAGTCGCCGAGGGACACCATTTCGGCGTCGAGCCAGCTGTCATCGGGCTGGATCAGGGTGTGCTTGATGCGACCGTCGTCCAGGCTCCAGGCGATGGCCAGGGGAAGGCCGCCGTCTTCGCCGGTTTCTACGGCGATGAATGCGGGCAGGTCGGCCATGTCAGCTCTCCTCGACAGGGTGGGATGGTGTCTCGATGGCAAAAAATGCCAGTGCCGTCGCCGTCGTGGCGGCGGCCAATGCGTCTTCGGATTCACCGCGCCAGTGGGCAATCTCTCTAACGATCCAGGGCAGCAGGGCCGGTTCGTGACGACGACCCTTGAGCTTGGCCGGCAGATTGCGCGGCAATAGGTAGGGGCAGTCGGTCTCGACCATCAGACGGTTGGCGGGAATGGCGCCGACGCACTCGCGTAGATGATGGCCACGGCGCTCGTCGCAGATCCACCCGGTCAGGCCGATGTGCAAGTCGAGATCGAGATAGCCGTGCAGGGTGTCCTGGTCGGCGGTAAAGCAGTGGATGACCGCCTGGGAGATATCATCGCGCCAAGCCTTGAGGATGTCACGCATCCGCGGCCCCGCATCGCGCTCATGCAGAAACAGCGGCAGGCCGCTGTCCGCGGCCTGCCCAAGCTGGGCCTCGAAGGCCGCTTCCTGCGCTGCCGGGGTCGAGAAATTACGATTGAAGTCAAGGCCGCACTCGCCCACCGCCACCACCTCGGGTTGGCGGTGCAAGTCGGCCATGGCCGCGGCAAGTTCCGGTGTCCAGTCGCTGGCCTGGTGGGGATGCACGCCGGCGGTGGCGTGCAGGCCGGGATAGCGACGCGCCAGGGTAATGGCCTGTTCGGCGTGTTCGCGGTCGGTGCCGGTCAGGATTAAGGTATCGACGCCGGCAGCCCGGGCACGCTGGAGTGTTGCCTCCAGATCTCGGGCGAAACTGTCGTGGGTCAGATTGGCGCCGATATCCACCAGCGGCGCCGGTGAACGCCGTCGCAGGGCTTCGGGCAACACCTCGTCAAAGGTGGTGGGGTCGGACACGGGACTCTCCGTTGCAACAGGGATGCAGTGGTGCATTGTACCCGGGCCTGTACCGTTGCGACCATGCCGCGAACCGCATCGCGTCATGCCCTGTCAGGGGCTGGGTGCGGTACACTGGCGCGATGGCAACGTGAGAGGTGACGTGTGACCCTGCTACGACTTGAGCAGCTGCAACTGGCCTATGGCCCCCAAGTATTACTCGATGGCGCCGAGCTGACCCTGGAAAGGGGAGAGCGGCTGGCGCTCGTGGGCCGCAACGGCACCGGTAAATCGACCTTGTTGAATCTGGTGTCGGGAGACAACCTGCCCGATGGCGGCAGCATCTGGCGCGCACCGGGCCTCAAGATCGGGGTGCTCGAACAGGACCTGCCGGAGGCCAGCGGCGAGACGATCTTCGATGTGGTGGCCCAGGGTCTGCCCGAGGCCGGTGATCTGCTGTCCGAGTATCACCACCTGATCATGTCCGACGACCCAGACATGAACCGCATGGCGATACTGCAGACGCGTATCGAGGCGATCGACGGCTGGTCGTTTCATCAGCGCATCGATGTCGTGCTGACCCGTCTGGGGCTGCCTGAGGACGCCGAAATGGCGGCGTTGTCCGGTGGTTGGCGGCGGCGAGTGGCGTTGGCCCGGGCGCTGGTCGCCGAGCCCGACCTGCTGTTGCTGGACGAGCCGACCAACCACCTGGACCTCGATACCATCGCCTGGCTCGAAGAGCAGTTGTTGAATTTCTCCGGTGCGGTACTGTTCATTACCCACGACCGGGCCTTTCTGTCGAAGCTGGCCACCGCCATCCTCGAGTTGGACAGGGGGCGGCTTGGCCGCTACCCCGGCGATTACGCCGCTTACCAGGCGCAGAAGAACCATGAACTCGAGGTCGAGGCGCGGGAGAACGCCGAGTTCGACAAGAAGTTGGCTCAGGAAGAGACGTGGATTCGCCAGGGAATCAAGGCGCGACGCACCCGTAATGAAGGCCGCGTTCGGGCGCTTGAGCAGTTGCGTCGCGAGCGTGGCGAACGCCGTGAGCGCCAGGGCAAGGCGAACCTGTCCATGGACAGCGGCTCCCGCAGCGGCAAGCGCGTGGTCGAGCTTGTCGATGTCTCGCAGCATTTCGAGGACGCCACCGTCATCCGTGGGCTGAATCTCGAGATTCAGCGCGGCGACCGTATCGGTCTCATCGGCCGGAATGGCGCCGGCAAGACGACGCTGCTCAAGATCCTGTTGGGTCAGCTCGAACCGAGCGAAGGCAGCGTACGGGTGGGTACCAAGCTGCAGGTCGCCTACTTCGACCAGCTGCGGGCGGGTCTCGAACCCGAGAAGACCGTCTACGACAATGTCGCCCAGGGCAGTGATCGGGTCGTGGTGGGCGGGCGCGATCGTCACGTGATGAGCTACCTGCAGGATTTTCTGTTTTCGCCTGAGCGCGCACGCCAACCGGTGAAGGCCCTGTCCGGCGGGGAGTCGAATCGCCTGTTGCTGGCCAAGCTCTTCACCCAGCCGGCCAACGTGCTGGTGCTCGATGAGCCGACCAACGACCTGGATGTCGAAACCCTGGAGCTGCTCGAGGAGCTGCTGCTGAACTTCGATGGCACCCTGTTGCTGGTGTCCCACGATCGCGCCTTCATGGATAACGTGGTGACCAGCGTGCTGGCCTTTGAAGGCCACGGCGCCGTGCGTGAATACGTGGGGGGCTATACCGATTGGGTTCGCCAGGGCGGCAAGCTGCCCCCAGCGCCCTGGGAAGGGGCCGCGCGCCAAGGTGTCGAGCCCACCGCGAGTGCCGAAGAAGATCGGGCTCGTGGTGCCGCGGTGCCGGCTGCCAAGGAGGCCGGGAAACCGAAGACCGTGAAGCTGTCGTACAAGCTTCAGCGCGAGCTCGATGCGCTGCCGGCGGATATCGAACGCCTGGAAGGCGAGATCGAGGCGCTGGAGCAGGAAGTGGGCGATCCAGGGTTCTACCAGCAAGATTCGGCGACGGTGACCGAGCGTCTGGCCGTGCTCCAGGCACGCCAGGAGGCGCTCGACGGCGTCATGGAACGCTGGATGGAGCTGGAGGCCATGGCCGCCGGCGACGCCTGATTCCGGTGATTATGCGACAAGGCCGGAAACCCCTGGGGGCTCCGGCCTTGTGGTGTTGATGCCGAGGTTATTGATGCCGAGGTGGTGCACGGAGTCGATGACTCGCGCTTATTCGTCGCTCTCCTGGCCGACTCGCACCGCGAGCACGTCGCACTGGGCACCGTGCAAGACACCGGTCGATGTCGAGCCGAGCAGCAGGGCGAAGCCGTGACGGCCGTGGGAGCCGACCACGATCAAGTCGACGCTGTGTTCATCGGCGAAGCGGTGGATCTCGGTATCGGGCATGCCCACGACCACATGCTGGTCCTCGCGGGCCACGTTGGCATCGGCGATCTCGGCCAGGCGCTGCTTGGCATGATCGTCCAGCTGGTCCTGGATGCTGGTCAGGTCCATCGGGATGTCGCCGCCGTAGGCGAAGCCCAATGGCTCCAGGGTGTGCATGATGGAGAGCTTGGCGTGGTTTCGGTCGGCGATCTGCATGGCGCGCTCGAGGATTCGATGGGAATCCTTGGTCAGGTCGACCGCGACCAGGACATGACGATATTCGTTGCTCATGGTATGACGCCTCCAGCGGGGCTCAATGACAGAAGTCTTGACCTCCACTCTAGGATGGACGCTGTGCCAAGACAACGGTGTGTATCAACCTTTTTGCCGAGGAAACCGTATGTTGTGGGTGATGATCCTGGCCGTGGTAGGGATGGTGTTTGCGCCGGCCATGTGGCTAAGGCCGTCACACCGGGAGCGTCGTGTGGGCGGCCTGCGTGAGGCGGTCATCGACGCCGGAGTCAGTGTTCGGCTGGAAAAGTCGCCGATTCACGCCGACAAGGAGCAGCGTGCCGCCTATCGCTGGCCGTATCCGAGCCAGCGGCCCGGGCCGACGTTCGTGCTGGTGCGTGAGGCCTACGCCAGTCAGGCGCTGAAGTCCTTCGAGCCGGGCTGGCGCTGGCGGGTGGAGCCATTGAGGCCAATGCCAAGGCTCGTGGCCGCGCACCTGGCGACGCTGTTGGCGCGGCTGCCGGAGGATGTCTGCGTGATCGAGTCTGGGCGCGGTGCCTTGACCCTGTGGTGGGAGGAGTCGCTGGAGCGAGACGCCTTCATGCCACTGGTCGCGCCCTTCGGGGAGTTGAGGGATGCGCTGGCGGACCGGCCGGATCGTGAGCGGTCGGCGCGGCCGATACCTCCACCGGGCTAGCACCGGGCTAGCACCGGGATAGCACCGGGATAGGCTTGGGGCTCGTTCCAGGGCGTGCGTTAGACGGGCGTTAAGGTGAGGTTTGAAGGCTGGTGTCGGGCTAGGCGGCGCGCGCATCGCCTTCATCGGAGCCTTTGTGCCAGGCTCGACGATGGCGCAGAGACGAGCGCCACCGTCGCAGCAGCACGGGGTAGTGATCGAGCCGCTGACCTCATGACGCGCCGGCGGCGGTTGCCGGGGCGCTCAGCAGTCGTGTGAATCCGGTTCCGGGGACAGTAACGCCGTGCCGTTGGCCTCGATGCGAGTCAGCATGGTGCTGAGTTGTTCGACCTCGTCATCGTCGAGTCCGGCGAGCATTTCCTCGCGTGCCTGGGTCACGGTGGCCTCGATCTTTTCCAGCAGTGGCGTCGCCTGTTCGGTCAAGTGCACGCGCTTGGTGCGTCTGTCCTGGTCACAGGGACAGCGTTCCACCAGGCCCTGCTCGCAGAGCTGATCGAGGGTGCGCACCAAGGAGGGCGCTTCGACGCCAATGGCGCGCGCCAGGTCACACTGCGGCTGACCGTCCGGCATCCGCCACAGGTGATACAGCGTGACCCAGCGCGTTTGCGTCAGCCCCAGAGGGGCCAGGCGCTGGTCGAGCACGGCACGCCAGATGCGTGGCGCCTTGGACAGCTGAAAGCCAATGTTCTCGTTCATGTCACTCGCCAATTCGGAAGTCTGCAAATGATCTGATTGTCCGAACGCTGGCGCCACAATGCAAGCCGTGAACCCAACGATTCCTCTCTTGGGTCGGTAGGACATCCCTCTTTCTTCTCTTTTATCCTTCCCTTTCATCGTCGTCGGCAGCGTGATCGTCGGACGCCGCGTCGGGTTCCTGGCTCGCGCTGGAAGGCGCCGCCTGGTTCTCGTCACTATCGCTGGCTTCGTCGCTATCGCTGGCTTCGTCGCTATCGCTGGCTTCGTCGCTATCGCGGGTCTCGTCGCTATCGCCATTGTCGGCACCGTTGTCGCTCGTCGAGGTGTCGTCGACGCTCGGCGCCGCCGTGTGCTCCGCCGCCGGTGTGTCGCTGGGCGTCATCGGATCATCGGGGGCGCCCTCGGGGCGAGCCGTCAACCAGCGCAGCCGCAGTCCCGGCAAGCCGGCCTGGGGGTCGATGCTGGCGTCGGCCAGGGTCGCGGCGGCGGCGTCCTTGCTTACGGTAAAGTGCAGCACGCCGATGCGCTGACCACCGTCGGTCATCACGTCGATGCGCCATTGACCGACACTGTCCGCGGGGAAGTTCTGCTTGTGGGTCCAGGCCCGGTAGCCCTCGGCGCGGCCGCCCTGTATGTCGAGGGGGATGCGATCGATCAGCTCACCGTCATGACGCCATTCATGCACGATCTCTTCTTTCAGGCCGCGCGGAGCATGAACCGCGGTGTAGGCGTAGAGCCCGCTGCCGGCAAGGCCTGCCGGGGTGAGACGCAGTGACCCCTGGGGCTGACGCGCCTCGGTGTCGAAGCCCGGTGCCAGCGCGCTGCCTGATATCCACAGGCTCGCCGGCGGCACCCAGACGCGACCCAGCCAGATGAGCGTGGCCAGCACCGGCAGCAGCGCGAGCATCGCCAGCCAGCGCCGGGTTGTCATGGGACGCAGCAGATGGAGCAGGCTCGGCAAGCTGAACAGGATCATGGCCGCACTGGCAAGCAACAGGCTCTGCCCGGTCGACAGGTGCAGCACCAGCGGCAAGGTGACCAGCATGACGAGAAACACGCATTGGGCATGGAAAACGAAATACAGCCAACGCTTGCGCTCCGCGAGACGATAATACAGCGGGTCGAGAATCGACAGCACGGCCATGGCCAGCATGGCCAGGGTGAACAGCGCCTGGCCACTGGTCCATACCGTCGTCGCCAGCAGAAACGGCAGGGTAAAGAAAAGCGTCTCCTGGTGGATCATTTGGGCGATGAAGGTGGTCACACCTCGAGGGAGGGCCGGGTATCCGCGGCGCACCATCATGCGTCCCACCAGACTCTCGGAGAGCAGCAGTACCCACGCCAACAACATGCCCAACGCCAGAGCTACCCCGAGCCACTGCTGGCGCTCGACCAGAAAGAAGCTGGCGACGCCGGCGGCGAAGGCCAGCGGCGGCCACAGCCAGTGAAAGGGACGTAGCCTGGCGACCCAGGCCTCGACGCTGCGCTGCAGGCGATTCATGGAGCGCTCGGGTGGCGTGTTGTCGGTAGCGGTCATGGCCTGAGAGGCATCCTTTGTGGGAGGGCGGGCGCAGCGCTGAGTGTCAGGGCATCCTACAGTATGCCGGTACGATCGGCAGGCGCGTGGAGTCCACGCGGCGGCGCTACTGTGAAGAGAGAGGACAGAGTGGGTAGAAGGTAGGGGTTGACGAAATCCTGGCTTTGCACCAAGCTGCCAAAATCAAACGGCCGTATGAATTCCTTATCGGAGATTCGTGGATGATCTATCAAGGCAATGCCATCACGGTGGCTCGCGGCGGCGATGACATCGCTACTCTGACCTTCGACCTGCAGGGCGAATCGGTCAACAAGCTGTCCGGCGCGGTGATTCGTGAACTAGGCCAAGCGCTCGACGCCGTGCGTGGCGAATCCGGACTCAAGGGTCTGATGCTCAAGAGCGCCAAGGAGGCGTTCATCGTCGGCGCAGACATTACCGAATTTCATGCCATGTTCGAGAAGGAGGAGGCCGACATCCTGGCCATGCTCGAGCAGGTCCATGGCATCTTCAATGGACTCGAGGATCTGCCGTTCCCGACGGTCACCGCCCTCAACGGGCTGGCGCTCGGCGGCGGCTGCGAGGTGGCGCTGTCGACCGATTTCCGGGTCATGAGCGAAAGCGCCAAGATCGGCCTGCCCGAAACCAAGCTGGGCATTCTTCCTGGGTGGGGGGGCTGCGTACGCCTGCCGCGGGTGATTGGCGCCGACAACGCCATCGAATGGATCGCCGGGGGAACGGAAAACCGTGCCGAGGCTTGCCTCAAGGTTGGTGCGGTGGACGCGGTGGTGCCGGCGGAAGATCTCGAGGCGGCGTCGCTGGATATTCTGGCCCGCGCCAATGCCGGAGAACTCGACTACCAGGCGCGGCGTAGCGAGAAGAACAGCGCCCTGAACCTTAACCCAGTCGAGCAGATGATGGTCTTCGAAACCTCCAAGGGGTTTGTGGCCGGCAAGGCCGGGCCGCACTATCCGGCCCCGGTGGAGTCGATCAAGGTGATGCAGAAGGGCTGCGGTGAAACCCGCGACCGGGCCCAGGCCATCGAAGCCAAGGCCTTCGCCAAGCTGGCCAGGACAGAGGTGTGTTTCAACCTGGTCGGGCTGTTCCTGAACGACCAGGTCGTCAAGAAGCAGGGTGGCAAGTACGCCAAGACCGCCGCACCGGTGAAGCAGGCAGCGGTGCTCGGTGCCGGCATCATGGGCGGTGGCATCGCCTACCAGAGTGCGGCCAAGGGTACGCCGATCCTGATGAAGGACATCAAGGAAGAGGCCATCGAGCTCGGGCTCAAGGAGGCGCGCAAGCTGTTCGGCAAGCAGGCCCAGCGCGGCAAGCTGACGCCCCAGGCCGTGGCCGAGAAACTTGGCAACATTCGCCCGACGCTGTCCTACGGCGACTTCGGCCATGTCGACCTGGTCGTCGAGGCGGTGGTCGAGAACCCCAAGGTCAAGGATGCCGTGCTGACCGAAGTAGAGGCTCAGGTGGGGGAGGACACCATCCTGGCGTCCAACACCTCGACGATTTCGATCAACCGGCTCGCCGCCAACCTCAAGCGTCCCGAGAACTTCTGCGGCATGCACTTCTTCAACCCGGTGCACCGTATGCCGCTGGTGGAAGTGATCCGCGGTGAAAAGTCCAGCGACGCCGCTATCGCCGCCACCGTGGCCTATGCCCGGGCCATGGGCAAGACGCCGATCGTGGTCAACGACTGCCCAGGCTTTCTGGTCAACCGAGTCCTGTTCCCGTACTTCGGCGGCTTTACCCTGCTGGTCGAGCAGGGTGCCGACTTCCAGCGTGTCGATAAGGTCATGGAGAAATTCGGCTGGCCCATGGGCCCGGCCTATTTGCTCGACGTCGTTGGCATGGACACCGCCGTGCACGCCAACGAGGTGATGGCCGAGGGTTTTCCGGATCGCATGGCGCGAGAGGGCAAGACCGCCATTCAGGCCATGTACGAAAACGAGCGTCTGGGCCAGAAAAACGGCAAGGGGTTCTACGCCTACGAGCTTGACCGCAAGGGCAAGCAGAAGAAGGTCGTCGATGACGCCGCCATCGGCCTGGTCAAGGAGCTGGCCGCAGGCAGCCGCGAGTTCTCCGATGAGGACATCATCGCGCGGATGATGGTGCCCTTGTGCATGGAGACGGTGCGCTGTCTCGAGGACAACATCGTCGGTACCCCGGCAGAGGCCGACATGGCGCTGATCTACGGCATCGGCTTCCCGCCGTTCCGCGGTGGCGCACTGCGCTATATCGATGCCATGGGGGTGGCAGAGTTCGTCGCCCTGGCCGACAGCCTGGCCTCGGAGCTGGGGGCGCTGTATGCACCCACCGAGCGGCTGCGTGAAATGGCCAACGCTGGCGAGACCTTCTACGGCCAGTCCCACTGACCCCACGCTAAGGAGAGATGACATGAGTTTGAACCCGAGAGATGTCGTGGTGGTCGATGGACTGCGTACCGCCATGGGCAAGGCCAAGCACGGTGCGTTTCGTCATGTGCGCGCAGAGACGCTGTCCGCTGAGGTCATGAAGGCGTTGTTGGCACGTAGCGCAAGCGTCGACCCGGAGACGGTCGATGACGTGATCTGGGGCTGCGTCAACCAGACCCTGGAGCAGGGCTTCAACGTGGCGCGTAACGCTCAGATCCTGACCGGCATGCCGCGCAGCGTGCCGGCCCAGACGGTCAATCGCCTGTGCGGCTCATCGATGAGCGCACTGCACATCGCGACGGCCAACATCAAGGCCGGCATGGGGGATCTCTACATCGTCGGTGGCGTCGAGCATATGGAGCACGTCCCGCTGACCCACGGCATCGATGTCAATCCGGGGGCGAGCAAGCATGCGGCCAAGGCCGCGATGATGATGGGCATGACCGCGGAGCTGCTGGGCAAATTGCACAGCATCTCACGAGAGCAGCAGGACGCCTTCGGTGTACGCTCCCATCAGCGCGCCTATGCGGCTCAGCAGAACGGCGGTTTCGCCAACGAAATCATCGGGGTGGAAGGCCATGATGGAGACGGGCGGCGGATTTTGGTGACCCAGGATGAGGTGATTCGCCCGGACGCCAGTATCGAGTCCATGGCCGGTCTCAAGCCGGTATTCGATCCGCGTGGTGGCACCGTGACGGCGGGGACCTCATCGGCGCTGTCGGTGGGCGCCAGCGGCATGCTGGTGATGAGTTATGAGCGCGCCCAGGCGCTCGGTCTCGAACCGATCGCCCGGATCGTCTCCACCGGTGTCGCCGGCTGTGATGCCTCGATCATGGGCTATGGCCCGGTGCCGGCGACCCATCGCGCGCTCAAGGCCGCGGGCCTGACCATCGACGACATCGAGACCGTCGAGCTCAACGAGGCCTTCGCCGCCCAGGCGTTGCCGGTACTGAAGGATCTTGGGCTTCTCGACCGGATGGACGATATGGTCAACCTGCATGGCGGGGCCATCGCGCTCGGTCATCCGCTGGGCTGTTCCGGCACCCGTATCAGTACGTCGCTGTTGACGGTGATGAAAGAGCAGAACACCACCCTGGGACTGGCCACCATGTGTATCGGCATGGGTCAGGGCGTCGCGACGGTGTTCGAGCGCCTCACCTAGGTACGAGGACCGGGGCAGCCCCGGCCTGCAAGACCGGTGTGTGACAGCCCCGGCAGCGAGACAGACGGCGCCTTTCAGGCGCCGTCTTTTTTTGACCTTGGGCCGACGGTCTCGCGCTACTCTAGTGGCAGGACGGCGCCTCGTAGTGCCGAGGTCGTTCGTGGTTCGGCGGGCTGTGACAGGACGCGACACCCTGTTTCAACGTGAGACACACCGAGGTCTCGGGCATGCCTCTCGGACGGTCGCGGTGGCCCAGGGCTTACCGGCAACTCCCTGGCAAGCAGGAAGAAACTCGCCACTGGCGTAGAACTTCCATGGACAAGGCAAGGCATCTCGCTCCGCCTTCGAGCGGCGCGAAACAATAACAACCACTGAGGAGATACCGCCTTGACGATCCGCTACCCAGGGCGGGGACTGTGCGCTGTGGCGCTGGCCGCTGCCCCGCTGAGCCTCGCCTCGCCTTCCTTCGCCGCGCAAGGCGATGGAGTCGAGCTTGTCGACCGTTACTGTTCCGGCTGCCATCGTCCCCAGCAAGGGGAGCAAAGCTGGCGACGCATCAGTGATCAGCGCAAGACCCCAGAGGGGTGGGACATGACCATTGCGCGCATGGGCATCCTGCATGGTGTCCAGGTGCCGGGGAGTGATCGCCGTGCCCTGGTCAAGTACCTGTCCGATAGTCGTGGCCTTGCACCGGAGGAAAGTGCACCTGAGCGTGCGCTGATCGAGCGTCGCCTCAACCGTATCGAATCCTTCGACCATCCCACTTTCCAGGAAATGTGCGCGCGCTGTCATACCGGTGGCCGCGTGGTGCTGCAGCGCCGCCCGCGGGACGAGTGGGAGCGACTGGTCAATTTCCACGTTGGCCAGTACCAGACCCTTGAATATCAGTCTAATGCTCGAGATCGAGAGTGGTTCGATCTGGCCCTCAACGACATCGTACCCTGGCTCAGCGATCAATTTCCGCTCGAGAGTCAGGCCTGGAGTGACTGGCAGCAGACGCCTGCCAAAGCTCCGGCCGGGAGTTGGCAGATGTGGGGGCGTTGGCCCGGGCAGGGCGACTTCGTGGCCGAGGTCGAGATCGTGCCGGCCGAGGGCGCCGATGCCTACCGGCTTAGCGTCGACGGTGAATTTCTCGATGGGCGTGGGCTCAGCGGTTCAGGGCAGGCGGTGGTGTACACCGGCTATGAGTGGCGGGCCAAGCTGACCCTCAATGGACGAGAGTTCCTGCAGGTGCTGGATTTGTCGCCGACGTCGCCGACGGGGCGTCTGTTCGATGACGACGACGAGGCCTTCGGCATGGCGGTGACCCTGTCGCCTGTGTCCGAGGATGGCGAGGCGTCGGACGCCGCGGCCGCGGGTGGCGATGCGTCGACAATCGCCGTGGTGATTCCCCAGGCCCTCAAGTCGGGGTCGCGTCAGCGCCTGGTGATCGTCGGGCAGGGCCTTGGCGATGGCGAGGTCGTTCTCGGCGCGGGGGTCACGGTCGAGAGCATCATCGAGCGTAGCGCTAGTCGCCTGATTGCGGAGGTGAGCGTGGCCGAGGATGCGGCACCCGGAATGCGTGCCGTCAGCGTGGCTGGTGGCATCGCCGAGCAGGGCCTGGCGGTGTACGACAGCGTCGATCGGCTGGAGGTGCAGCCCGAACTCGCCGTGGCACGCGTCGGTGCCGAGCAGACGCCTGCGGTCAGCGGTGTGTTCCGCGCGCTTGGCTATATGGAGGGGCCCGGAGGCGAGTCCATTGCCCTGGGCGACGTGCCAGTGGCCTGGTCGGTGGCGCCCTGGGACGAGACCGCCGAGGCCGACGGTGATGTCCGCTACGCCGGCGTGATGGACAAGGCCGCCGGTATCTTCGAGCCGAGCGGGGCCGGGCCTAACCCCGACCGCAAGTACGACACCAATAACGCCGGCAACCTCAGGGTCACGGCCAGGGTGGCGGGGCAGGACGAGGAGGTGGCCGATGACGCCCACCTGATCGTCACCGTACAACGCTGGAACAACCCGCCGCTGCGCTAGGAGATGATCATGGGCATGTTGCAAACGATACCGCAGAACCTGCATCGCGTACGGGTGGAAGGAGAACCCTTGTGGTTTCATATTCCGACCACCAGCCTGTTCGCTCCGGACCTGGTGTCCGAGGCGATCCTCAAGGCGCTGGACGACCACCAGGGGCTGTCTCTGGACGCGTTACGCGCCGAGCTCAGCCATCAGCGCTGTGCAACTGACATCGGCGCCGAGCTTGACGAGCGCGTCGCCCAGCTCAAGGCGCTCAAGCTTGTCACCGAGGGTGCGGTCGTCGCCTACAATCCCCGCGTCGAGGTCGAGCAGATCCCGCTGTCCACCGTCGTGCTCAACGTCAACACCGGCTGCAACCTGAGCTGCAGCTATTGCTACAAGGAAGACCTCGACAACCCTCGCGATGGCAAGAAGATGGACCTGGCGACCGCGCAGTCCTCGATCGAGCTGATGCTGCGCGAAGCGCCCTGGCGAGACCGCTACAACGTCGTCTTCTTCGGCGGCGAGCCGTTGTCGAACATGCCATTGATTCGTGACGTCGTGGCCTGGGCCGAGGCGCGCATTCATGGGCTGGGCAAGGCGGTCGACTTCACCCTGACCACCAACGCGACCTTGCTCAACGAAGAGCGTATCGCCTTCTTCCAGGAGCATCGCTTCGGCCTCACCGTGAGCATGGACGGCCCCAAGGCTGTGCATGACAAGAATCGTATCGCGGTCAACGGCCAGGGCACCTACGACCTGGTGGCACGGCGCATCAAGCCGCTGTTGGCGAAGTATCGGGCGCGTCCGGTGGGGGCACGGGTGACCCTGACCCAGGGCGTCACGGACGTGGTCGGCATCCATCATCACCTGGTCAATGAACTGGGGTTCGCCGAGGCCGGCTTTGCGCCGGTGACCTCCGGCGATATGGCGGCTTACAACCTGTCCAGCGAGGAACTCCATGAGGTCTTCGAGGGCATGGTGACGCTCGGTGAGCGGGCCGTCGAGGCGGCCATCGAGGGCCGTGACATCGGTTTTGGCAACTTCAATCAACTGTTGACGGATCTGTGGGAAGGGCGCAGCAAGGCGGTGCCCTGTGGCGCAGGGCTCGGCCTCGTCTCGGTGGATTATGCCGGCGACGTGCACCTGTGCCATCGCTTCACCGGCTCCGACATGCCGACCTTCGGCAACGTCGACAGCGGGCTCGACCATGCCGGACTCAAGCAGTTCGTCGAGGCGCGTAGCGATCGTACGACGCGCGGCTGTGCCGAGTGTCGCATCCGCAACCTGTGCTCCGGCGGTTGCTACCACGAGAGCTATGCTCGCTACGGCGACCCGATGACACCGACCTATCACTACTGCGATCTGATGCGAGACTGGGTGGACTTCGGTATCCAGGCCTATGCCCGCATTCAGAAGTACAACCCTGCATTCTTCGATGGCCCGCTGGCCGGGAGGCAGAGCGCATGAATCGCCACGACGACAACCACCACGACGCGGAGCCAGCATCCCACGCGTCGATCGCCGCCAAGGCAGCGCGTGAGTCAAGCGACCAGGAGTCGCCCACACCGCTGGCGCGACTCGGCCTGACACCGCTCAACCAGAAGGCACGGCGACTGGACACGGCGCCGAGTGAAGCCGCCCGAGAGGAAGTCCAGGCGATGCAGACCGTCGCCGGCTGTACCTCGAGCTTCGATCCCGGTTGGGAGGTCGATCCGTTTGGCGGTGTTGCTGCACTGTGCCAGCCCATGGAAGCGGATCTGTATGGGTGTGCCGATCCTTGCTGGTGGCCGGCCCAGGTGCCGGACACGATGAACTCCTACCCCAACTGGAGTAGTGGCGCCGACCGCGCCGAGCGCGACTGGCGCAAGCTCGACAGCGTCTATCCGCAGGGAGATGATTCATGATGACTCACCGCTCAGAGCGTCTGCGTTGCGTCCTTGGCGCGGCACTGCTGGTCGCGCTTGTCATACCCGGCGTTGCGGCGGCGGGGGAACAGGAAGAGGCCGCTGGCGACAAGCATGAATACCTGGTGACGATGACCCGGCCCAACCGGTTGCATCTGATAGATCCTGAGGCCCGGGAGGTGGTGCGCACCTGCGAGATCGACGGCGCGTTCGGCTCTGGCACTATTCAGTTGTCACCCGATGATCGTATCGCCTACGTGCTGCATAACCGCTGGGAGGACGTCGTTGGTGTGGACCTGCGCAACTGCGAGGTGGTATTCCGGGCCAACCAGTCGAGCCCCGGTGAGCGGGTCAAGTCGATGGCGTCTGTGGCTCTCAGCCCCGACGGCTCACGTCTCTACACGGTGCAGAACCCGGTCAAGCTGTTGATCGACGAATATCAGGTTCAGCCGTCACGACTCGCGGTCTTCGACACGGCGGCCGGGCTCGATGCCAAGCCATTGACCACGTATCCGGTGCCGCGGCAGATCACGACCATGGCCACCGATGCCGAGGGCAACATCTATCTTGGCGGTGCCGATATCTATCGCATGGACCCGGAGACCGGGGAGCACGACGTCGCGATTGCCAATCGTCACTGGGACCGCCCCGGTTTCAGTGCCCCCGACTCGCTCGCGATGTGGGCCACTGGCGAGGTGGCCAATGAGTTCCTGCGCCCTTATAGCGTGGCCGAGCTCGATGACAACGGCGAGCCGAGCGCCTATCACTGGGGCATCAGTCGGGTCGACCTCGCCACCGGTGAGACCGAGAACAAGGAGATTGGCCCTTTCGAGTTCATCATCTTTTCCATGGTCTCGGATCCCACCTCACGGGATGATCTCTATGGTGTCTATACCCAGCTCAGTCACTTCGACGCCGCCACGGGGGAATTGAAGAAAGTGATCGATCTCGACCATACCTACTACAACGTCAATTCGTCCTACGACGGCCAGACGCTGTATATCGGCGGTGCGTCCAGCGATATCGCCCTTTATGATACGGACTTCAACGATCTGGGGCGGATCGAGCTGCCCGGCGACATGAGCACCGCGACCCTCAAGGTGGCACGCTTCTAGCGGCACCTGAGTCGACCGAGCCGACCTTCTCTACGAGGTCGGTTTTTTGTCGCTTCATGCCAGCGCCGTACGTCGTTGCCCAAAGGAGGCTCATGGCCCGCACCGACAGTAGTCGAGAAACCGCCGAAGCCGGCATCAAGCCCGACGCCACCGCTCGCGACGCCGGGCCTGGTGCCGTCGAGCTGCCATGGGGCTGGCTCTATCGACCCCTGAAGGCGCGCCGCAAGGCGCTAGCCGGCGTACTCGGACTCAGCCTGATAGGGACGGGGCTGGCGCTGGTACCACCGCTGCTGACCCAACGCCTGATCGATCAGGGGCTGGTCGCCGGTGACTTCTCCCGGGTGTTGTTCTACGCCTTGGCCATGGTCGTTGTGGGCCTGGCATCGCTCGGCGTACAGGGCATCCTCAGGCTGCGCCATGTGCGTCTTTCGGCGACCCTGCTGCTGAGTCTGAGGCGTTCGCTGCTGCGCCATCTGCTGCGTCTGCCACGCTCGCGCTGGCAGGCGCGAGGCCGGGGTGATCTGATGAGTCGCCTCGACGGTGATCTGTCCATTCTGCAGGGCTTTGCCCTGGACGGTCTGCTCAGTGGCTTCTCGAACCTGATGGGATTGGTCGGGTCCCTGGCCATGATCGGGGTCTTCAGTCCGCCGCTGATGCTGATGGTGGCGCTGCTGGTGCCGCTGCAATGGTTATGGCTGCGCGCCTGGCGTCCGCGCCTGACGGCACGCCAGCAGGCGCTGCGTGCGCACAGCGGCGAGGTTTCGGGCTTCTGGCAGGACACTCTGTCCCATGGTCATTGGTGGCAGGGCCAAGCGCTGGAAGCCCCGCGGCTCAACCTGCTCCAGTCTCTGGGCCACGAGCAGATGCGAAGGCTGCTGGCGGTGCGTCTCATCGGCTACTTCAGCGACCTTGGACCGCAACTGATTCTGGCGCTGTCGCGGGCGGGCGTGCTGCTGGGCGGTGGCTATCTGGTGATCGAAGGCCGTCTCGGCCTCGGTGAGCTGGTCGCGCTACTGAGCTATCTCGGCATGGTGATGGCCCCCATCGGCGGGTTGCTGGGGCTGTATGGCGGCTGGCAGCGGGCTCGGGTCAGCGCCGAGCGCCTCGCCGAGCTGTTCGCCGAGCCGACCCTGGCGTCACCCTATGTCGGAGCGGTGCCGCCTGCGGGCGGAGCCATTCGTCTCAAGCGGGTGGGGTTTCGCCATGTGGGCCAGACGAGCGATCTCTTCCACGGGCTCGATCTGGTGCTGGAGCCTGGGTCCAAGGTGCTCATCGAGGGGCCTTCGGGAAGTGGCAAGAGCACGCTGATGGCGCTGCTGCTTGGCCTGGAGCGCCCCGTCGAGGGCGAGGTTCTGGTGGCCGATGTGCCCTTGGCAAGCCTCTCACGCAGGGCCTGGCTAAAGGGCGTCGCGTGGGTGGAACAGCACCCCAGCCTGCTGCGCGCGAGCCTGGCCGATAACCTCAGGCTAGGTGCGCCGGGCGCGAGCGACGATACCTTGGTCGATACGCTCGAGTGCGTTGGCCTGGGCCCCTGGTTCAGGGCGTTGCCGCAGGGGCTTGCAACGCCCATCGCCGACCACGGACACAGCGTGTCCGGCGGCCAGCGAGCGCGCCTGTCGTTGGCCCGGGCGCTGCTCAAGTCACCGCGTCTGGTGCTGCTGGACGAGCCCACCGGTGCACTGGATGAGGCGGCGGCGAAGGCCTTCGATGCGGTGCTGGACCAGGCGCTCACCGGCGTCACGCGAGTGATCATCAGCCACCAGGGCAGTCACTTCGCGGCGCTCGATGCCCACTACCGCCTGGGTAACGGCCACCTGGAGTCGCTGTCATGAGCACTGACCATCGCGAGGCAAACGGCGAAGCCCGCAGTGCCATCGATAGCGACGTCGGGACCGGCACCGAGCGGGCGAGTCCCCGGGTGGTGCTGGTCGATAGTGGGGTGCCGGCATCACTGATCGATAGCCTCGCCGGCTTCACTAGCGTCTGTGACAGCGACGACGCGCTGGATCGCCTCGGCCACGGCAGCGCTCTGCTGACGACCTTGGCGTGGCACCGCGACCTGGCGACGATCGATCTTGGCCTGGTCAAGCTGTTCGACGGGCGCTTGGCCACCACTACGGCGCGGTTGAGCCTGGCGCTGGAGACGCTGCTGGACGCGCCGCCGGACTGGGTATTGGTCAGCGCCGGGGTGGCGCGTCGAGACCGCCGTCTTGGTGAGGTGGTCGCCGAGTTGTGCAAGGCCGGAACGCAGCTGGTGGCCTCCAGCGCGCGCCACGGTGAGCCGGTCTATCCCGCGGCTTGCGAGGGCGTGCGTGCGGTGACAGGGGATGCCGGGCGTGCCCCGGGGGAGCTGGCCCGGGCGAGCGATGGCCGGTACCTCGCCTGTGCCTGGGCCGCCCGTGGGGGAAGCTGGGCGAGCGGGGCCAGGCCTTGGCAGGCCTGGGATGTCGGCCCTCCGCTACGCGAGCAGCTCGCGCCGCCCTGGCTCGGTGGCGCGAGCTTCGCCGCGGCTCATGCTCTCGGCATCTGGTTGGCTGCAGGAGATGATCGAGGGCACGAAACAAGGGGAGAAAAGCGCCTTAAGGTGACAGGCTAGCCAGCCGCAGGGGAGTGCGATTCCGGCCTACTGCGATGATGTTCTCCCCGGCAGGTTCCACCGCAGAGCCTTCCGGCGTTGTGTCGCCTTGGGACGTGACAGGGCACTTTTCGATCTCTAGCCGGTAGCGATCACGGCCGAGTGCTGTCAACAGAAGCTGATAGTCCGTGGGCAGCTCGATGCCGGGCAGCAGAAGGCTTTCGACGTGGCTGCACCTGGCCGCCTTCTCCGATGTCTTATGCTGTGTCATCAGGTAGCTGCCCAGTGAGAACACGACGCCGGCCCCGGTAGCGATGGGACCAGGGTATAGCTGCCAGAACTGGGTGAAGATAGGGCCTCGCACCATGGAAACCATGCTGTCGGAGGGGCCGAAGATGATGATAAGCACGGCGATGGCGAGCACTACGCCCGATATTGCCATGACCAGGTAGCCGAACAAGGCATCCGCTGAGGGATAGGAAAACTCGAATTCCACGGGGAGATCTTCCAGCGACCGCTGCGCGTCCATGCGTGCGTCCTCCGTATTGCATAGATTTTGCTGTGTGTAGCCACGCAAACACGTCACAGGGGGCTGTGCGGCTCTACGTTGGCGTGGCTATCCTCATGGCCCACCAAGCTTCCTGCTGGGTGATCATGAGTGTCGTGGAGCGTGGACAGGACGGCAATGGCGAGGCCGGCATTGGGTTAGAGACAACTGAATTGACGACTGTCCATGGCGTGCAAGCCGACTCCCTTGTGTTCATTCGCCTCTTTGATCGGGCTTGTCGCTGGGTCCGCCAGGCGGCCGACGTATCGTCGCTAGATCCACCCAGGTACCTCGACCCCGCTACTTCCACCACGCCACCTTCACCACGCTACCAAGAGAGGCGGTGATGATGGATAAGGTCGCGGACTGCTGGTCAGCCCAACGGTAATGGTGGCCAGTCGGACTGCTGCTGCCACCAGCCGATAAGTCCAGCGGCAGCCGCGTGATTTGCCAGATAGGCCTTGGCGTCAGCGAACCGCCCCGTTTGCATAGCCGCCACCAAGGGTGCCAGAGGAATGCCGGAGACGGCGTAGATACCGAGCGGCTGATCCGGGGTCACGACGAGCCTGCGGCGTTGGAGCCTGCCGTCGACAATGGCGTGACCCTCGAGGAGGCGCACCGTCGCCCAGTGATCTGCACCATGCATTGGGGCGTGGTCGGGCCAATGGCTGCGAGTCAGCCAGTAGTCGCAGGGATCGGCTTGGCCGGCGAGGCGATAGAAGTCGCGTCCGGCGCGGGCGAAGCGCCAGTACATCAAGTCTTGGCGACGTTGGTGAAAACGGGTCAGGCCCGCGAGACTATCGCCCTGGAGCAGGCTTGTCAGCACCGGCGCCAGACCATGGGCCGACGATAGCGCATTGAAGATGCCCTGGCCGGACAGCGGATCCACCGCCATGGCCGCATCGCCGAGTCGCCACAGGCGCCCTGTGCGGACCTGGGTGCGGGCCGAGACGCTGGGACGCAGGTACTGGTGCTCCAAGGGTGTGTCACCCCAGCACTCGGCCAGCGCCGGGTGACTCTCGAGCCAGGCGATGGGAGCCTTGCGCGTCTCGGCAAGGCGCGCGTCGGGCAGTGCCAACTGCAAATAGGCATGGCCATTCGCCCGGGCCCACCAGCCCCATCCACCGCCGGCCAGGGAACTGGCCAGGCTCGCCGGTGGCCCTGCGTCGGACCCACGTAGAATCAGCGCCGGTGTGTGCCAGGGACTGGTATCGCGACGATGCTGGCGCGCCGCCTGACGGCCACGCGCTTCGACGCCCCAGCGAGCGGTTAGCCACCGCCCGTCGTGTAGCGCGAGGTGGATGGCGCCCTGCTGCTGGCGCCACTGGCTCACCCTGGCCTCGATCACCTGGACGCCGGCGGCCATCAGGTCGTTGATCAGGCCACGGTCGAAGTCCGGGCGCGGTAACAGCCACTCCTGATTCGGCGAGCGCTCGTCGTCGCCCCAATGCACGCGTCTTGCCACGGGGCCCTCGGCACAGGCCAGCGCCTGGTGAAAGCCTAGCCGTGAGAGGGCATCGCCGCTGCGACGACTGATGCCTTCGATGGCGGCGTACTCGCGCAAGCGTGTCACGACCGTTACACCAAGGCCCGCACGGGTGAGAAGAAGGGCCAGGGCAGCCCCCGCGGGCCCAGCCCCCGCTATGACGATATCGCTGATGGCGGCCCGGGACATGCGTGCTCCTGAGTCGGACAAACGTTAGAAGAAATGGCCGACGACGCGTTGAGCGTACAGCGTGGTGTCATCGTCGCCTAGCCCGGGGCCGCCCTCATTGGCGCTCTTGTCGGCACTCCTGTCGGCGCTCCTGTCGGCACCCTCGTCGGTACCCTCGTCGGTACCCTCGTCGGGCTGGTATCAGTCGGTCAGTGGCGAGGCATACGGCGACTGACCGTGGAGGCGACGGCGCGTTTGGCGCCGTCGAGTTGGGCCGTCTTCAGATACCCTTACACCAGCATCACCACCGATTTTTCCTCGGTGTAGTGGGTGACCAGCGAGTCGCCCATCTCGCGACCGATGCCGGATTGCTTGAAGCCGCCGAAGGGCATGCAGGGGTCGAGCAGGTTGTGGCCGTTGACCCAGACGCTGCCGGCCTCGATCTCCGGTATCAGCCGGTTCACCGCGGTGAGATCGTTGGACCAGAGGCTGGCGGCCAGGCCATAGGGGCTGTCGTTGGCCAGGGCCACGAGTTCGTCGAGGTCGCGGAAGGTCTGCACCACGACCACAGGGCCGAAGATTTCTTCCTGCACGCAGCGACTCTCCTGGGCCAGGCCGGTGATGACCGTGGGCTCGACGAAGTAACCGCCGTCAGGGCCGGTGCCGCCGCCGGTGGCGATGACACCCCCCTGCTGCCGGGCGCTGTCGATATAGGCAAGGACTCGACGTTGTTGCTTTGCCGACACCAAGGGGCCGAGGGTCGAATCGGCCTCGGTGCCAGGCGCCAGCGTCAGTGCCTTGGCCTGCTTGACGAGGTGCTCGACGAAACGATCGTGGACGTCTTCATGCACGTAGATGCGTGAGCCGGCGGTACAGACCTGGCCTTGATTGAAGAAAATCGCCTGGGCCGCGCCGGCCGCGGCCGCCTCAAGATTGGCATCGCGCAACACCATTACCGGCGACTTGCCGCCGAGTTCGAGGGTGGTCCGGGTCATGTTTTCCACCGCGGCCTTGGCGATCAGCTTTCCGACTTGCGTCGAGCCGGTAAAGGCGATCTTGTTGATTCCTGGGTGAGCGGCCAGGGCGGCACCGGCGTCATGACCGAGTCCGGTGACCACGTTCAGTGTGCCCGGCGGAAAGCCGACCTGGTCGGCAAGCTCAGCCAGCATCAGGGCCGAGAGCGGGGTGTCTTCGGCGGGCTTGAGCACGATGCAGCAGCCGGCGGCAAGGGCCGGCGCCACCTTCCAGACGGCCATCAGCAGCGGAAAGTTCCACGGAATGATCGCGCCTACCACGCCGACGGGCTCACGGCGGGTATAGGCGACCAGACGGTGGCCGTCCGGTACCGCCGGCATCGATGGGGTCATGCTGCGGCCCTCGATCTTGGTGGCCCAGCCGGCGGTATAGCGCAGGAAGTCGATGGCCAGGGCCAGGTCCATATGGCGTGAGAAAGTCAGTGGTTTGCCGTTGTCGAGGGTCTCCAGCAGGGCGAACTCGTCGGCCCGGGCCTCCAGGGCATCGGCGAGATCGAGCAGCAGCTTCTCGCGGCGATTGGGGCGCGAATGGCGCCACGTCTTGAAGGCTGTACGGGCCGCCGTCACCGCCAGGTCGATGTCGTCGGCGTTGCCCAGCGGCACGCGAGCGAGTTGGCTGGCATCGGCGGGATTGAACACGTCGAGCTGTTCACCGCCGGCGGCGTCGACCATGTGCCCGCCGATGAACATCTGGCGGCGCTGGTCCAGCCAGCGGGCGAGTGTCGAGGGAATAGCGAAGGAGGCTGTTGTCATGGTTGTTTCTCCTGATGCTCTGGCGGCAGAATGGTGAAGGCTCGTTGCAAGGCGGCTGCCCTGGCGACGACGGGCAGGATCGACGGACGGACTGCGTGCTTAGCGTCGGCAACCTGTCCACGGGCGTATCGCCCGAGGCCTGGATGGGGGCTTCGCCTCATTTGTTGTCCATCGACTGACTGTCGACGACAGAAAAGCAATATGCATGCCATCCGTCAGGATAAGTAAAGACAATTACAAAACAGTGGGTTAGGGAGGTTCGCTGGGGCAGTGGAGTAGGCAGGATGCGAGTGTCTGCCCCTGCTGTCGCAATCTGCGACACTCGACCCACGGGAGAGTCCGCGATGCATCGTTCCGTGCTGCGCACCCCCGAGGTGACGCGTCAGGCCCACCAGTTGCTTCGTCATGGCACGCTGCCGATCGACATGCTCGACGCCAGTATCTGGCGCTCCTGGGAGCGCTGTCTGGCGCTCGGGCTCGGACCAGACAGCCGACATGAGCTACCGCGCTTGTCGCGCCCCGAACTGCGTGATCAGCTCGATGACCATCGTCGGCTCATCGCCCTCGCCGAGCCGCTGGTGCAGCGGTTGGCCGATGACCTGCCCGGGTGTCAGCTACTGTTGGCGTCACGCGACGCGATGGTCTTGAAGACCTACGGCCGGCGTTTCTCGCTGGAACCCAAGGTCGATATCGTGCCGGGCATGAACCTCGATGAGCGTTGGTTCGGCACCAATGCGCCGGCGCTGGCCGCGATCGAGCGCCGTCCGGTGTTGGTCAATGCCTGCGAACACTTGCTGTTTCCTGATAATCCGTTGTCCTGCGTGGCGGCGCCGCTGCTCGACCTCGATCACAGCTGCCTGGGCATCCTCGATTTGACCTTCGAAGCCAGCCATCCTCGGCCCGAACTCTTCCTGCGTCGGGTGCAGCAGTTGGCTGGTGCCATGGCGCAACGGCTGTTTCGCGATCAGTATCGTGAGCACTGGGTGATCGAGATCCATGCGTCTTTGGGGGAGTTGGGGAGTGTCACGACTGGCTTGCTGGCGGTGAATGAGGCGGGGCTTGTGCTGGCGTCGGATGCCCAGGCATGCCTGTGGCTCGGCGCTGACCCTCGGCGCCTGGTTGGGCAGGGGGTGGCGGCGCTGCTCGGGCAGGACTGGGAGGCGATGCGGAGCCAAGCTCGTCGCGGACCACTGCTGCTCGGCATCGAAGTGCGTGGAGAGCATGGCGTCGACAAGAGCCAGGGAGCCTTGATCGGTCGTGTCGTCTCACCTCATCACCGGGTCGATCCACTCGAAGATGATGCACACACCTCCGCCCGGGTGACGGTGCCTGGACCCACTGCATCGGCTTCATTGTCGCTCGCCGATCTGGTCCGCGACTGGGCGCCGTTGCAGGCCCGTGAGGCCCGACGGGCGGTGAAGGTGCTCGCTGCGGGTTTGCCGGTGCTCTTACAGGGCGCCACCGGTACCGGAAAGGAGCAGCTGGCCAGGGCGCTGCACCGTGAGAGCGGCGTGCACGGTGGTTTCGTGGCGGTGAACTGCGCGGCGATTCCGGAGACACTGATTGAAGCCGAGCTGTTTGGTTATGCCGAGGGGGCCTTCACCGGAGCCCGCAAGGGCGGGCAAGTGGGCCGCCTGGTTCAGGCCAGCGGAGGCACGCTGCTGCTCGATGAGATTGGCGATATGCCGCTGCCTCTGCAGGCCCGTCTGCTGCGTGTGCTGCAAGAGAAGACCGTGTCGCCGCTGGGGGAGCATAAGGAAGTGGCACTGGATCTGCGCATCATCGCCGCCAGCCATCGCGACCTCGAGGCCCTGGTCGAGGAAGGCCGTTTTCGTGACGACTTGTTCTATCGCCTCGCCGGCGTGGTGGTCGAGCTGCCCCCCCTTGCCGAGCAAAGCGGCATGGAGAACAGAATACGGGAGCATTGGCGGGGTCTGGTGGACGCCGATACTTGTCAGGCGCGGCTCGACGATGAACTGGTGCGCCGTCTCGCCGCCTATCCCTGGCCGGGGAATTGGCGCGAGCTCGACCATTGTCTTGACGCGGCGCGCCTGGGCCTGGCCGACGCTCAGGCGGTGGTGTGTCTTCATGATCTGTCGCCGCGCTGGCAGCGCAAGCTCGCTCCATCCTGTGCAGCGAACAACGCGGTGCGGCCCGTCGAGACAAGCCTGAGTGATCTAGAGCACGATCATATGTTGCGTACCCTGGACGCCCATGACGGCAACATGAGCGCCGCAGCCAAGGCACTCGGGGTGAGTCGGTCCACCCTATACCGGCGCCTCGGCTAGGGCCGGTTCGAGCCCACCGAAGCGCTGGTAGAAGCTTGGCCCTGGGGCCGGTAGCGGGCCTTCGGCGGTTTCCAGGTGCGCATCCAGCCAGCGTTCGGCGCGATGGTGAATGGCGCGATACAGATTGCGACTGAGCTGGAAGGCATTGCGGCCTTCCCAGGCCGTGGGCAGCAGCGCATCGGGGAGCTGTGGATCGCGCAGTTGGACCTTGCGGTACTCGTGGATCAGCAGCGTCCGCGCCATGAAAGCCTGCTGGTCGTCGAGGTCATCGTTGTCGCTAAGGGCTTTCCACAGCGGGCGAAAGTGGTCCAGGAACTGGCTGTAGTGCCCGGCCAGTTCGTCGAGGTCCCAGCTTTCGCGCACCTGGGCGCGCACCGGCTTCGGCGCCGCCGGCTCCATGGGTTCGCTGCGCATGACGATAGGGTCACCCTGGGCTTGTATTTCACTCAGTGCGGCGGTGACTTCACTAGGAGACATGGTGGGATGGGCCAGCACCCCCGGCGCGAAGGCGCCGAAGCCGAGCCATTCAAGCTCCTCGCGTACGCGTTGGCGCTCGATGCTGTCCAACGGCGTCAGTACCACCAGCGTCCAGTGGCCGGACCACTCCTGCTGGAGTCCGTGATAGACCCGCTTGAATGCCTGATCGAAGCGCCGACGACCGGCGCCGCTGAGGCTGTAGTAGCTGCGTCTTCCCACCTTCTCGCCCTGCAGCCAGGATTCGGTGGTCAAGCGATACACGGAGGTGCGGACCAGGCGCTCGTTGATGGCGAAGGGCTCAAGCAAGGCGAACAGGCTACCGAGCCAGACGGTGCCGCCGCGGGGCACGATGGCGTCGCCGTAGAGGGTGATGATCAGAGAGCCGGCGCGAATGGGGCGCCGGCGTTGGAAGTTGTCGACGAGACGGTCGACGGTAGCGCTCGCTGACATGACGATCAGGGTTCCTGAAAAGGCGTGTGTGTTGTGATACGCCGAGTGTACCCGTTGTCGGCGACGCTGTGCTGTTTTAGGGCCAGCGCGACGCCGGCGTAGGGCACTGCCCAGGGCGCGTGGCCGAAATGCCGGTGCCAGTGGTGGCAGGGGGCCAACCGAGCGAGCTTGGCTGCGCCATTTAGGCGATGGGGCACTCTGGGAGCCATTGCTAGATGATCCCGGCATCCAGGCCGGCGGCCAGGCTGAGCGCAAGCTCCTCGACCTGGGTGCTGAAGTCAGCCTCCCAGGCCCCACGCAGAATCAGTGGCGGCTGCACCCAACGCCAGCGCAGGCCGGTGACGATGCCTTCGACGGCGCGCTGGGTGCCGGTGCCATCGTGGCCGGCGCGCACGTAGAGCCCGCAGGGCAAGCCTTGGGTGTGGTCGAGAACGGCGTAGTAGCTGCGATCGAAGAAATCCTTCAGGGCACCGCTCATGTAGCCGAGATTCTCGGTGGTGCCAAGCAGCACCGCGTCGGCTTTTCGCAGGTCCTCTGGGCCGGCATCGAGAGGCGCCAGACTGACGACCTCGACGCTCGTCAGGTCCGGGTGACAGGCGACTCGTTCCGCACTCTGGCGCAGATGTAAGGTGTTGGGGGACGGCGCATGGGCGACGATCAGCAGGCGTTTCATGGGCATAGCGTCACTATCGGTGAAGGTGGGTAGCCCCTAGAGCTTGGCCGCAACGGGGTGGGGTTGAAACGACGTACTGGCGACATCATGTCAGACGCAAGGGCGATTGACAGCCGTCGGTGGCTTGCCGACGCTGTAGCTGTCAAGGCCACCGTCGATGCTTCGTCGACTCACGTTTCATCCTGGGAGGATCCCATGGCATTTGCGCTTTCGTCGCTCAACGTCACCAGCACAGCTTTCGACCCGCATGGCCCGATGTCGGCTCGCCACACTCAGGAAGCCGAGGATCTCTCGCCCGCCCTGGCCTGGGGCAATGTGCCGGACGGCACGCGCGGGTTCGCGGTGATCTGCCACGACCCCGATGCGCCCTTGGTGCAACACGGCCACTATGGTTTCGTGCACTGGGTGCTTTACAACCTGCCCGGGGACATTCGCTCTCTGGATGAGGGCTCGAGCCAAGGCGTGGCCGGCACCAACGATGCGGGCAAGACCGCCTATAGCGGCCCGCTTCCCCCCGAGGGGCACGGGCTGCATCTGTATTATTTCTGGGTGCTGGCGCTCGACACCCAGACCGACCTGCCCGAAGGCTTGAGCCTCCATCAACTGCTGACCAAGGTGGAACCCCATCTGCTCGGGATGAACCGTGTGGTCGGGACCTACGTCAGGGAGCCCTAGCCCTATGCACCGGGCCCCGGCGAGTGAGCCAGGGGCCCACTCGGTGTCGGTGTCGGTATCGGCCCGCCCGGAGCGGGCCCAGTCTTCGTCTCTGGTTGCACCATTACCGTTGTGGAGGCGCCCGCGGAAAAGGACCCGTCATGCTTGATTGGATCAGCGCTCACCAGGCCACGCTCAGCACCGTCGCCAGCGTCGGCTCCTTTCTGATCTGGTTGATCTACGCGCAACTACTGTACTTCGGATTTCGCCGTCAGCGGCGTCCGCGGCTGATCATCAATCGTGGCAAGCGTAAGGGGTTGGAGGCGTTATGCGTGATCAGCAACATGAGCGCGGAGCCCGTCTACATCCAGCACATCATCACCACCCTCGAGACCTCCGAAGGCACCTACACCATGGACGTCAGCGATCATGAAGCCGACCTGGACGATCCGGACGAACAGGGCGAAGGGTGGTTGGCGCGCCGCTGTACCCATCAGGGGCCGTTGGAAAGCGGTGGGTTTGTGCATATCGGGGCCTTCGACTCGCTGCTGCGCTACATTACCCAGGAAGCCGGCCTCCATGCGAATACCGATGCTCCCGACCACATGCCAAGGTTCGAGGCGGTGACGGTGAAGCTTATCGGGACCTACTGCTCCGAGGACCTTCCCGTGGGGGCCGAGCGCCGCTTCAACCTGCATCAGCACGATGATGGCGGCTGTACCCTGGTCCCCGCGACCTGGAATACCCGACAGTTGTCGTCACGACGCCAGCGTCGTGCACTACGGCGCGTGATAATGCGCATCAATCATGATCAGGCCCAGGGACAGACAGGCAGCATCATCACGGCGGGCTAGAGCGCTGGTGCCGGCCCCGGCGTCGGTGTAGGCTGCTGGCTGTCCACGCCCTACCAGGTAAATCCGTGATGAGTGAACTGCCTCCCTGTCCGTCCTGTGCTTCTGCGTACGCCTACGAGGATGGCTTACAGTTGGTGTGCCCCGAGTGTGGCCATGAGTGGGTCCCCGGAGAGACGCTCGAAGGAGACGACACGACGGTTCGCGATGCCAACGGCAACCTTCTGGCCGATGGCGACAGCGTCACCGTGATCAAGGATCTCAAGGTCAAGGGCTCGTCCTCGGTGGTCAAGGTCGGTACCAAGGTCAAGAACATTCGCCTGGTCGAAGGTGACCACGACATCGACTGCAAGGTCGATGGCATCGGTCCGATGAAGCTTAAATCGATGTACGTCAAGAAGGCCTGAATCCCGCTGGGGGCGGATCTGCCCCTGTCTGCTTGAACGCCCCGAGCCCCCACCGTGGGGCTCGGGGCGTTGTGCTGTTCATGGGGACCATGAACTCAGCCCTCGAAGTTCCAGCGCAGGCGAGCGTTGATGCGGCCCTCGCGGGAGTCGGTGTCGATGTCCTTGTCGCCGAGGGGTTCGGCGTACTCAAGGGTCAAACCGTAGAGGCGGCCCTTGCTCAACTGTATGCCGAAGGCTGCGGAAGCGAGGTGGCTGTCCAGGTCCAGGTCGTGAAACTGGGTGCGAGCGCCATCTATCGCCACATAGGGGGCCAGCCGTGAGATCCAGCCTGCATCGATGGGTTGCAGGTAGCGCAGTTCGAGGGAGCCGGCGTAGCCAGAGTCGCCTTCGGCCTGGCCGGCGTCGTAGCCACGGCCAAACCGCTGGCCGCCGTAGCTACCGCGTTCGGGCTCGGGTAGCGCATCGTCCGAGTAAAAGGCATCGGCGCTGGCGCTCAGGCGCCAGCGCTCGTCGAACAGGCGGCGCCACTCGCCATTGAGGCGCCAATGGGTGAAGTGCAGGTCGGCATTTGTATCGATCGGGATGCCATCAAGCCGGCGATCAGCCGCGTTGGCGCCAAGGTCCATTCCTTGTCGCACCCCGATGCCGCCTTGCCACAGTGTGGCGTCGTTCTGGCGCTGGTAGCGCAGGTCCACCTCAGCCGCGGAGTAGGCGATGTCGTCGTCCAGTTGGCGCAGGGTCTGGCCCTCGAAGTCGATCCGGGTGGTCTTGCGTTCCTCGCGATGGGTGAGGGCGCCACTCAGGGTCAAGCTCTGTTGCCGCGAGAGCAGCAGTGGGTAGTCGAGGCCCAGCCGATAGCGCTCGCGGTCGGTGTCCTGGCGTTGGTCGAGGTCGAATCGGTCGCCAGCAGCACGCAGCGTCAGGTTGTCTTCGTCCTTGCCACGATAGCTGTCGGCGGAGGCCGAGATCATCAGGCCGTCGTTGCCGATGGCTTGGCGGTAGTCGAGGGCGTAGAACTCGTTGTCGTTCTCGACCGGCCATAGCCAGGAGAACCCCAGAGTATCGGCGTGGGAGGTGAGGCTCCTGGTGGTCACGCGATTGATGAACAGCGTGTCCTGTTCGTCGCCGCCGTTGAGCGATCCCGAGTAGTCGAAATGGTCGATCCGACGTTGCTCCACGCGCAGGGTAGTCGCGCCGTTTGGCGTGCGCGGTACCGGGGCGCGTAGTGATAGCCTTGCCCCGGGGATTCGTTCGATGAGGCCGGTGACGCGTTCGAACGTGGCCCGGGTCAGGGGGCGCTCGTCGAGCAGTGGCGCGACGAGATGTTCGACCCGCGCGGCGACGGCCTCATCCTCCAGCACGATCTCGGTGCGGGCGATATGTCCTTCGACCAGCACGATACGCAGCTGACCTTCCTCGAAGTTCTTGGCGGGCAAGTAGGCGAAGGAGAGGGGGTAGCCGCGTTCCTGATAGGCGGCGTTGATGGTCTGCAGCTCCGCCTCGATATCGGCGCGACTGACCGAGCGTCCGATCATGGCCTGCAGGCCATGAGAGAGTTCAGCCAAGTCGAGCACGCTGTCACCGAGGAAGCGTATGTGCTTGATCAACACCGGCTGGGAGGCACCGGGCATGGCATCGCTGGGTAGGTCGACGCGGGTTTCGATGTCGCCTTGCCGTGGGCGTTGGCGTTCGCTTTCGACGATATCATCGACGGCATCCAGGGTTTCCTGGGCCAACAGATCGGGGGCGGCCAGCAACCAGCCGCATGTCGAGGCAGAGAGCATCCACGTGATTCTGCGCATCGCACCTTCCTTGTTCGTTGTTGTGTGTTGCCGACGGTGGCGTTATCGGTCGTCGCGCCCAAGGCGCACGACGCTGGCGCTCGATGGTCACGAACGCCGCGGGGAAGAAAGAGGAAAGGAGTGAAAAAGGGGCTCCACTGCGGAGCCCCTCGACCGGCTTAGCGTGTCAGCCCCAGGCCGCCCAGCAGGCCGCGGACCAGGCCAACGCGATCGTTGTTATCATTGGTGGCGCTCGGGTCTCCGCCGGTCGAAGAGCCGTTGCCGCCTGTGGCGCCAGCCGTCAGATCGCCTGGGCTGCCGATGGCATTGGGGGTCGCGCCATCGCCGTTGGTCGTGTTGCCACCCGAACGGTTCGAGGAGGCGCCAGGTGCCCCGCCTAGTGCGCCGCTCAGCCCGTCGGCGACCGAGGTCAGCAAGCCACCGGACGACCCGCTGGTAGAGCCACTGGAAGAGCCACTGGAAGAGCCACTGGAAGAGCCACCAAGGGTGTCGCTCAGTCCATTGGTCACGGAGGATACCAGGCCAGCGGAGGCACCCGTCGACGAACCGCCAGGCGAACCGGCGGAGGAACCGTCCGTGGCGCCACCCAGGGTGTCACTCAAGCCGGTGGTCAGGCCGGCGACCGGACCACTGGCATCACTACTGCCACCCAATCCATCAACGGCGCCGCCGAGGCCATCGGAGAGACCGTTGTCACTGGCGCCCAGCAGGTCGTTGGCGCCCAGCCCCGATAGCCCGCTATCGCCGAGGCTCGAGAGCAGGCTGGCCTCATCGCCACCGAGCAGGCGTCCGGTGTTGCCAACGGTGTTGCCGAGTCCAGCCACCGTGGTGCCAAGGGCCGAAGCTAGCTCGCCGCGCGTCGCCAGATTGCTGCCAAGGTCGCTCAAGGAACCGCCCGCTCCGAGAAGCACGCGCCCGGCTTCGGGCCCCACCACCAGGGCTTGGCTGACGCGAGTGGTGCCGTCGTCCGCGCCGAGGACTACCGGGCGCACCACCGCGCTGAGCTCGGAGGTCAAGCCGCCGAGATGGGAGTCGGAGTTGTGGAAGCCGAGCGTCAAGGTATCACCGGCCTGGGTGACGCCGCCGCCAAGCTGTTCAAGGCTGCCTCCTAGCTGGGTAATAGCGCCGGTGGCCTGGTCTACCTGCATCACGACTGGCAGACGATTGAGCGCTGCCACGCCGCTGCCCGCTGAGGAAACGACCTGTCCACCTTCGGCGACCGCACCGGTCGTGCCCGCCAGCGTGGTGCCCAGCGCATTCGGGTTGTTGCTGATGTCGCCGATGCCGTTGCTGACGCCGGAAGACAGGCTGCCGACGGCTTCGCCGGTATTGATGACTACATTGCCGGCACCATCGGTGATGAAGCGGCCTTCTTCGCCCAACGGTTGTTGCGAGATACCGGTGCCGATCGCGGTAACGGCCTCGCCAACACCAGTGCCGGTTTGCCCACCACTTGCCACGCCGCGCTCGAGGTCCGTGCGACCGTCGGCGGGGGCGGGTTTCCCGCCGCCAAGGAGGCCTCCGCCGGCCCCGTCTCCTGCGCTACCGCCGCCGAGTAGACCGCCAGCGGCGATGACGATATCGCCTCCGCCGGTAACGCTATCGCCGACCCCCTCGAGCAGGCTATAGCGTTCGCCGATACGGGCACCGAGGTCGCCCAGGGTACCGCCGGTGGCGACCAGCAGATTGCCTGCCTGGGCGGGCAGAACGAGGGCTCGGCTGACGCGGGTGACCTTGCCGTCGGTGCCGACGACGACAGGTCGGAGATAGGCGGTCAGTTTCGTGGTGGTTCCGCCAAGCACCTGGCTCGAGTCCTCGAAGTTGACGCTCAAGCGGTCCGAAAGCACGGTGATCTTGCCGCCTAGACCGTTGACCGTGGTGCCTAACTTGGTGACGAGTTGGGTAGAATTTTCGATCTGCATGACGACCGGCAGGGTGCCGAGAGCGCTTACCAGGTCGCCGCCGGCCGACGTGGCTTGACCGAGTTCTCCGCCGCCATTGGCCACACCAGCGAGGGTGGTACCAAGCGCATTGTCGTTGGTGCTGAGGCTGCCGAGGCCATCGTCGAGTCCCATCGATACGTCGCCGACGGCCTCGCCGCTTTCTGAGACGATGGTCCCGGCGGGCTGGGAAAAGGCACTTAGCTGAGGGATGGTATCCTGCTGTGAGATGCCATCGCCCAATGCCACAACGGTCGTGCCCAAACCGCCGGCAGTATCGGCTGTGGCTACGACCAGATCTTCGACGGACGAGCCGGCGACATCGTCATCGCCGCCATCGCCACCGCCGTCGGAGCCATCGCCACCGCCGTCGGAGCCATCGCCACCGCCGTCGGAGCCATCGCCACCGCCGTCGGAGCCATCGCCACCGCCGTCGGAGCCATCGCCGCCGCCGTTGGAGCCATCGCCGCCGCCGCTGGAGCCATCGCCGCCGCCGCTGGAGCCATCGCCGCCGCCGCTGGAGCCATCGCCGCCGCCGTTGGAGCCATCGCCGCCACCGCTGGTGATGGGATCCTGATTGTTGCTGGCCAGCGTCCTGGAGTTACTGCTATCGCCACTGCAACCTGAAAGGGTGGCCATGGCGCTCGCCAGTGCCAAGACGAGGAGCTTTTTTTGAAGCGTCATTGTAAGTCCTTCCCTTAGATTCCAAGGGGCCATAGCCCTTGATGCGGAATTCAATGCGGGTAGCACGAACCAGTGAGCTGCTAAAAGAACATGCTTGTTTGAGCGTAGAAGGTATGACCGAACGGTCAGGGGTGACTCAGCCCAAAGATTGAAGTTTTTAGTGACGAATGGTTTATAAACGTAATTTTTTATGAGTATGTTCGTCATTTGACGGGATCAACTGTCATTTCGCAGGCTAGTGCCCGCCGTCGGCAGTGGTAGCCTGGCAAGGACACTTGGTACGGACACCGGAAGGAGGAAACATGATGGGGCCGCCAAAGATTCTGGTGCTGATGCTGTCGTTGCTGCTGTTGGCCTGCGATGGTGGGAGCCAAGACACACCGGCGCAAGAGACGCGGGTGGGGGGTGTTGCCGAGCCTCGCAGCGCGTCACCGAACCCTGGTGCCGACGCCGTGAGTGAGGCCGACCCTTTGGATGAGGCTGTGGACGTGGCGTTGGATGCCGAAGTCGGGGCGGACAGACGAATGACGGTGCGCGGGACGACCAACCTGCCAGACGATACGCGGATACAGGTACTGGTGACTCGCGAGGCGAGCGGCTTTCGCTGGCAGATTCGCACCCAGGTGGCGCAAGGCCGCTTCGCGGCGGGTCCCTTCGGTTCAGGGAGCGGCTTGCCGGATGGCGGCTATCAGGTGAGGGTCAATATGGCGCCGGTGGACGTGCAGCCTGACGCGGTAAGAGCCCGGCTCGGCGAGCAGGGCAAGCACTTGAGCGGGCCATTGGTGACGCAATCCGAGCATGGACTTGGTCAGGTGATCAGCGCCTCGAAGCGCTTCTTGATTGGGCGGGAGCCGCGACGAACGGCCGATGATGTCGAGGTGCTGGAGCGGCCGTGAGGGCACGACCACCACACAGCGACCATCGTAGGCGCGCAGAGCCTGGTACCCTGCATAGGCACCAGGTTTGAGCGCTAGGTCTGGGCACTAGGTCTGGGAGACCGGCGCATCAGATCGCCTCGTGGCGCCACAGGCCGACCACCTTGCCTTTGAGGCGCATGCCGCTGTGATAGGGCGTAACGTCGGCCTGGCCCTGGCGCTGGAAGGTCAGTTGCCCGTTTTGATCCTGCGCGACCCGACGGATGCCCAGGCTATCGTGTTCGGCCACCAGGTAGAGGCCCGGTTGGCGAAAGATGTCGGTGGGGGCGATAGCGGCCAGGTCAAGCGTGCGCAAGAAGTCGAACTGCTCGTCCGGGCCTGGGGTCACAAGATGGCAGTCGCCGTCCCAGCGCTGGCCGGGGATCAACTCCAGCGGTAGGTCGACGCCCTTGTGGGCGGCTTCCTGCCAGGGTAAAGGCAGGCGAGAGCGCAGGTACAAGGGAGACGGGCGGTTGGGTTCGCCTTCCAGCAAGTGCGACAGGGGGCAGTTCAGCGCCTGAGACAGGGCCACCAGACGCTCATGGCCAATCTGCTTGATCGTGCCGGACTCCCAGTACGAAATGGTGACGTCCGAGACGCCAACCTGACGAGCCAGCGCGGCCTTGTTGAGGCCGGCGGCCTGGCGTAGAGACTTGATGCGCGGGCCCAGCGCGTCCATGGAATCTTCCTGTCGACAGAATTGAAGAATTTAGAATACTCAGGCAATAGTACCTCTTGTGCAATATCAGGCGTCAACGATGTAGCCGCGGGTGACGCCGCTGGGGGCGGGGATCCAGCGCATATCACCAGTCTATCGGGGTATCGCGCCAATCCAGAAACCGGCCGCTGTCCTCGGGGCCATGCTTGCCGATCAGCGCGAGTAGCCTGGCGGCAACGACATCCGGACTGAACAGCTTCCCCGCCGGCACCCCGGCGTGAAACGGCTCTGACAACTCGGTGTTCGTGGTGCCTGGGTGAAAACACAGCACGCAGCACTGGCGGTTGAGGCGCCTCAGCTCAATGGCGGCGGTCTTCATCACCATGTTGTGGGCCGCCTTGCTGGCACGATAGCCGTACCAGCCACCGAGCCTGTTATCGGCGATCGATCCGACCCGGGCGGATAGGCTGATGATGTACGCCGGGTGATGGCCCTTGAGGCTGTCGGTCAAGCACTTCAACAGCAGTGCGGGCGTCACTGCATTGACATGATAGAGCCGGGCCATTGCCTCTGCGTCGAGTTGCTCGAGTCGCTTTTCGGGACCTATCCCTCGCGCCGAATCGTGAAGCATGCCGATGGCATTGATCACCAGGTGAAGAGGGTGGCCCGCGATCGCCTGTTGTAGCGTGGCGAGGCCCATATCGGTGGTGACGTCTGCGGTGACCGATTCGAGCCTCGTATCGCTGCGATCCATCGGATGACGACTGACGGCGATCAAGGTTCCGAGCCTGGCGTCGTCGAGCAGTGCAGCGATGAGCGCGCGGCCGATTCCCCCGTTGGCCCCGGTCACCAGGGCGGTATAGGCATGTGGTAGTGGCTTCGGCATGGTCAGTCTCCGGCGATCGGGCGTGGCCGTGTCCAGGGCGGCTGCCAGTGGCAGTTGAGGTGCGTATAATGCGTCCAACGCTGCCAGATTGGCTTTCTCTCTTCCAGGATGCAGGACGATATGACTGTTCGTACGCGAATCGCTCCCTCGCCCACCGGCGACCCCCACGTCGGTACCGCTTACATCGCGCTGTTCAATCTTTGCTTTGCCCGTCAGCATGGCGGTGAATTCATCTTGCGCATCGAGGACACCGATCGCGTTCGTTCAACGCCCGAGTCCGAGCAGATGATTCTCGATTCTTTGCGTTGGTTAGGGCTTAACTGGGACGAAGGCCCCGACGTCGGAGGGCCCCACGGACCCTACCGTCAGAGTGAACGGGGGGCGATCTACGCCGAACACGCCCAGCGGCTGATCGATGCCGGGCACGCGTTCAGGTGTTACCGCACCAGTGACGAGCTGGATGTTCTGCGTGAAGCCCGCAAGGCCGAAGGGCTGCATCTGGCGCTCAAGCCGGCCGATCTGGCTCTGGACGCCGACGAGCAGGCGCGGCGCGAGCGCGAGGAAATGCCCTTTGTGGTGCGCATGAACGTTCCGGCCACCGGCACCTGTGTGGTGGAAGACCTGCTGCGTGGCACCATCGAGGTGGACTGGGCGCAGGTCGATGCCCAGATTCTGCTCAAATCCGACGGCATGCCGACCTATCATCTGGCGAACGTGGTCGACGACCACCTGATGGGCATCAGCCATGTGCTTCGCGGCGAGGAATGGATCAACTCGGCGCCCAAGCATCAGTTGCTGTACGAGTATTTCGGCTGGGACATGCCGGTGCTGTGCCACATGCCGCTTTTGCGTAATCCCGACAAGTCTAAGCTCTCGAAGCGAAAGAATCCGACGTCGATCAATTACTATCGCAAGATGGGATTCTTACCCCAGGCCGTGACCAATTATCTTGGGCGCATGGGCTGGTCGATGCCCGATGAACGCGAGAAGTTCTCCCTCGAGGACATGATGGCCAGCTTCGACGTGCAACGTGTCTCTCTCGGCGGGCCGGTCTTCGATCTGGAAAAGCTGACCTGGCTCAACGGGGTTTATCTGCGCGAAGACCTCGATGACCGCGCCTTTCTCAAGGCGCTGATGGATTGGGCCTTCAATGAAGACTACGTCGCTCAGATCTTGCCCCAGGTGCGAACCCGGGTCGATACGCTGTCCGACGTTGCCCCCCTGGCCGCGCACTTTTTCTCGGGACTGCCGGTCTTGCACGAGGAGAGCTTTGCCGACGTCAAGCTCGAGCGCGAGGAGTTGATCAAGCTATTGCAGTTTCTGGTCTGGCGCTTCGAGGCGGTGGCGGCCTGGAACAAGGAAGCCTTGCTGGCCGAGGTCAAGGCGCTCGGCGAGCACTTTGACCTCAAGATGAAAGCCTTTCTGGCGCCGGTCTTCATCGCCATCACTGGCTCGGCGTCCAGCACCTCGGTGATGGATGCCATGGCCATCCTGGGCTCTGACGTCACCCGGGCGCGTCTGCGTCATGCGGTCGAGGTGCTTGGGGGGGTGTCGAAGAAACAGGCCAAGCGGTTCGAGAAGGAGTATCGCGAGCTTTAGCCTGGCGAGCTGCGCACAGGATGAGCGAAGGCCGTGGGCGAACGCCCGGCGCCGACGCTAGGGCCCTGGCCGCGTGCTGGCAGCGTGGCGGAACCCCAGGGTAGGGCCCCTGGGGTTGACATGTCGGGTTCGGCCACATCGGGGGCGTCAAGGCATCGAGCCTCCGGTCTGCCCAAAGGGGTTGACCTTCTCTGCCATTATCAGTAACCTACGCACCGTCTTAACGAGATGCGGGGCCTTAGCTCAGCTGGGAGAGCGCAACACTGGCAGTGTTGAGGTCAGCGGTTCGATCCCGCTAGGCTCCACCAAGTCTCGTTGTTTCTGCGTCCCATTCGTCTAGTGGTCTAGGACACCGCCCTTTCACGGCGGTAACAGGGGTTCGAACCCCCTATGGGACGCCACTTCTCCTTTTGTGCCAGTCTGTCAGTCTATTCGTCACCTCGATCTCGCCAGCCTAGTCAGTCGAAAGACTGAGACTTTTGGGCGATGTTGTGCGTCGATCATTTGTCTGTTGTCGAGGCCTTCGCGCGGCGTCCTTGTGCTACGAAGTTGATACGAGTTCGCATTTTTGGCTTGACAGCCCGGCGAAACTGTCCACGAGACGGTGTCAAAACCCTGGTTACCCCCTACGATCCCGCGTTAGCCCTTGTGCTAGCGCGTTTTTGTATTTAGTCGTTAAAAATCAATAAGTTATAATAGGTCAAAAAGTGATCAATCTAAGGTCCGAGCCCTGTTCATGGCGATTCAGGGTCGGTTCTGAGGGGTTGTGAACAGGTTTATCCACAGAAAGTGTGGAAAACGTTCTGTGCGCCCATGGGGAGGGCGCGAGTCGTACCAAGAGGCCGCGACGGAGGGGTGTCGCGGCGTGGTCGGTGAGGAGAGGGGCGTAGTGCGGGGCTAGCCCTGCATGGCGTTTCTCAGTCTTTTTTCTCGACCTTGGCGTGGAGTCGGCGCAATAGCGAGGAGGTGTCCCAGCGCCCGCCGCCCATGGATTGAACGTCGGCATAAAACTGGTCGACCAGGGCGGTGACGGGTAGGCGGGCCTTGAGCTGGCGGGCCTGATCCAGGCAGATGCCGAGGTCCTTGCGCATCCAGTCGACGGCGAACCCGTGATCGTAGCTGTCGGCGATCATGGTGGCATGGCGGTTCTCCATTTGCCACGAGCCGGCGGCCCCCTGGCTGATGACCTCGATCACGCGCTGTTGATCCAGCCCCGCTTGCTCGGCGAAATGCAGTCCTTCGGAAAGGCCCTGGACCAGTCCGGCAATACAGATCTGGTTGACCATCTTGGTCAACTGGCCGCTGCCGGCAGGGCCCATCAGCGTGACGGCCCGCCCATAGTGGTTCAGGGCTGGTCGGGCGCGGTCAAAATCGTCGTCTTTCCCGCCGCACATGATGGTGAGAACACCGTTTTCGGCGCCCTGTTGGCCGCCCGAGACGGGGGCGTCGATGAAGCCGACACCGCGTTGATGACAGGCGGCATCGAGTTCTTCGGCGAGGGTCGACGAGGCGGTGGTGTGATCGACCAGCAGCGTGCCGCGCGCGAGCGCCGCCAGGGCCCCTTCGCTGCCAAGAGCGACGTCTCGCACGTCGTCATCGTTGCCCACGCACATCAGTACCAGGTCGGCGCCCTGGGCGGCCTCCGCAGGGGTGGCATGATGGCTGCCGCCATGTTCCTTGCACCAGTCTGCGGCTTTTGCGCGTGTGCGGTTGTAGACCCGCACATCGAGGCCAGCTTGCGCCAGGTGGCCGGCCATGGGGTAGCCCATGACGCCAAGGCCGAGAAAGGCGACGGTGGAAATCTCGTGGGGCATTGTCATCTCCTTGTGATTGACGGGGGCTGAGCCAAGGAGAACAGCATAGCGTGGCTTGGGTCTATGGATCATCCCGGTGAGGCGAGAGGTGGCCAGTCGAGAGTGGCTCAGAGCCTGGAACCCTGGCCGGGAGTCTGGGTCTAGCGCTCAGGAGTGCCGGGACGTGCGGGTGGCAGGGCGTGCCGTTCTGCTGGCAGAAATGGCGTGAGAATGACGATGAGCCGGGGCCACGGACAGCGGGACGCAGTAGGCGGCGGCCGTGCGTGTCGCAGGGGCGTAATAGGGGGCGGCGGCGAGCGTCGTGGGTAGCGGCGCCAAGAGGGCGGGTGGGGGTAGCAAGAGAGCGGTGTGAGGATGGCAAGGGCGCGCGGGGAAGGCGTCGATGCAGGGGTGGGGCGCAGGGGGAGAAATGCCAGAGGCCGCCCATGGGGCGGCCTCTGGGGCTAGTGGCAGTCGACGGATGCGTTGGCGGCTATCCGGCAGGCTGTCGGCGTGAGCGCCGGATAGCCGGCTTCGCCATCCAGATGACAAGCAATGCAGCCGTCGGCCTTCGCTTCACGAGCAGCGTCGCGTTACTTGGCGGGGTAGTCGCGCTGGGGGTGGCCAGTGTAGAGCTGACGCGGGCGGCCGATCTTGTAGCTTTCGCTGATCATCTCGTTCCAGTGGGAAATCCAGCCAATGGTGCGTGACACCGCGAAGATCACGGTGAACATGTTGGTCGGAATGCCCATGGCCTTGAGGATGATGCCGGAGTAGAAGTCGACGTTCGGATATAGCTGGCGTTCGACGAAGTATTCGTCTTCCAGAGCGATCTGCTCGAGGCGCTTGGCGATCTTGAGCTGCGGATCGTCGGCCTGGCCGAGTTCTGCCAGCACTTCGTCGCAGGTCTCCTTCATGACCTTGGCGCGGGGGTCGAAGCTGCGGTAGACCCGATGACCGAAGCCCATCAGCTTGAACGGATCATCCTTGTCCTTGGCCTTGTCGATAAAGCGCTGGATGTTGTCTTCGGAATCATCGCCGATCTGATCGAGCATGGTCAGCACGGCTTCGTTGGCGCCGCCGTGGGCGGGGCCCCAGAGGGCGGCGATACCCGCGCTGATGCAAGCGAAGGGGTTGGCGCCGGTGGAGCCTGCCAGGCGCACCGTGGAGGTCGAGGCATTTTGCTCATGGTCGGCGTGGAGCATGAAGATGCGGTCCATCGCCTTGGCGTACACCGGGTTGATCTCGTACGGCTCGCAGGGGTTGCTGAACATCATGTAGAGGAAGTTCTCTGCATAGTTCAGATCGTTGCGCGGGTAGTTGAACGGCTGACCGATGTTGTACTTGTAAGACATGGCCGCGATGGTCGGCATCTTGGCGATCAGGCGGATGGCGCTGATCTCGCGGTCCTGCTGCTGGGTGATGTCCAGGTGGTCATGGTAGAAGGCAGCCAGGCCGCCGACGACGCCACACAGGATCGACATCGGGTGGGCGTCACGACGGAAGCCCTTGAAGAAGTTGGCAATCTGCTCGTGCACCATGGTGTGGGTGCGCACGCGGCTCTCGAAGTCCTTGTACTGAGCGTCGTCGGGCAGTTCGCCAAACAGCAGCAGGTAGGACATTTCGACGAAGTTGGAGTTCTTGGCCAGTTGCTCGATCGGGTAGCCGCGATGAAGCAGGACGCCCTTGCCGCCATCGATAAAGGTGATGCCGGACTCGCAGGACGAGGTGGCCAGGAACCCTGGGTCAAAGGTAAAGAGGCCTTCTGCGCCCAATCCGCGAACATCGACGACGTCCGGGCCCAGTGTGCCCGAGTAGATCGGAAGTTCGACCGGGTTCTCCAGGCCGTCTACCGTCAGGGTCGCTTTTCTGTCAGCCATGATTGGCCTCCTTCGTGTTCGATATGGAGCGATAAGTTGTCATTTCTCACTAACGTGCCGTCGAAATCGGGTCCGCTCGGCCAAAAAGGTTTGCCCACTATAGAAGCGTTCCAGATATTGTCAATTCTCCCATCGAAACCTTGCACTTGTACTATGCTCATTTAGGAGTATAGGTTTTGTATAAGATATGATGCTCTGCATCATAGTGGTGCGTGGTGCGGCGCAGCATCTTGACGAAGCGGCGTTTTTATGCAGCTTCGACGCTGTTTTTCATCGGTGCGACACATCACGCAGATGTCGCCGCCATTTGTCATGCGCGGGGCATGTCCCTATAATTCAGCCCGCGACTGGCAGGAACAGGAAGTCGTGTCCAACTTGTTGGCGCGATGCAGCCCTTCCCGAAACCACCGCCCGCTCGGGCCTCTGGCCCGTCTGTCGTAAGAGTGGGCCAAGAGAGTGTGTAGAGAGCCGTGAATAGCAAACGACCCGTAAATCTGGATCTGTCCACGATCCATTTCCCCCTCCCCGCCGTGACGTCGATCATGCACCGCATCTCGGGCGTCATTCTCTTCGTCGGTCTGATCTTCGGCTTCTGGGCCCTGGATGCGTCGCTGTCGTCGCCGGCTGGCTTCGACGCCGTGCGTGATGCGCTGGCCCACAACTTCCTGGCCAAGTTCGTGGCCTGGGGCCTGTTGTCGGCCCTGGCGTTTCACTTCGTGGCGGGCCTCAAGCACTTCATCATGGACGCTAACATCGGCGTGTCTCTGGAAGGTGCGGTGCAGAAGGCGCAGATCACCATCGTGGCGAGCGTCGTCCTGATCATTCTGGCGGGGGTCTGGGTATGGTAACCAATATCACGAGTTTCAGCCGCAGCGGCTTGTCCGACTGGATCATTCAGCGTGCCAGTGCCGCCGTCATGGCCGTGTACACGGTCTTTCTGGTGGCCTACCTGCTGCTGCACCCGAATCTCGATTACGCCACCTGGAGCGGTCTCTTCGAACAGACCTGGATGCGTATCTTCTCGTTGCTGGCCTTCGTCTCTCTGGCCGCCCACGCCTGGGTAGGCATGTGGACCGTGACCACTGACTATCTCAAGTCGACTGCCATTCGTGTCGGCGCCCAGTCCGTCATCATCATCGCCATTTTCGTGTTCCTGGTCTGGGGCATCCAAGTGCTGTGGGGAGCCTGATTCATGTCTACTATGCGTAGTTTGACCTTTGACGCCATCATTATCGGTGGCGGCGGCGCCGGCATGCGCGCCGCGCTAGAGCTTGCCAAGTCCGGCAAGAAGACCGCCGTGTTGTCCAAGGTGTTCCCGACGCGCTCGCACACGGTCTCGGCCCAGGGCGGCATTACCTGTGCCATCGCGTCCTCCGATCCCGATGACGATTGGCGCTGGCACATGTACGACACCGTCAAGGGCGGCGACTACATCGCCGACCAGGATGCCGCCGAGTACATGTGTTCCGAGGGCCCGAAGGCAGTGTTCGAACTCGAACACATGGGGCTGCCTTTCTCGCGTTTCGATAATGGCCGCATCTATCAGCGCCCGTTCGGTGGCCAGTCCAAGGACTTCGGCAAAGGCGGTCAGGCGGCTCGTACCTGCGCTGCGGCCGACCGCACCGGTCACGCACTGCTGCATACGCTGTATCAGAATAATCTGAAGAGCAACACGACGTTCCTCAACGAATGGTATGCCGTCGACCTGGTCAAGAACGCTAACGGTGATGTGGTGGGCTGCATCGCCATGGATATCGAGACCGGCGAAGTGGTGCACGTCAAGTCCAAGGCCACGGTGCTGGCCACCGGCGGTTCCGGTCGTATCTACGCGTCCACCACCAATGCCTTGATCAACACCGGTGACGGTATCGGCATGGCGCTGCGCGCCGGCGTGCCGATGCAGGACATGGAAATGTGGCAGTTCCACCCGACGGGTATCTACGGTGCCGGCGTGCTCGTGACCGAAGGTTGTCGTGGTGAGGGTGGCTACCTGATCAACAAGGACGGCGAGCGTTTCATGGAGCGCTATGCGCCCAATGCCAAGGACCTTGCGGGTCGCGACGTGGTCGCTCGTTCCATGGTCATGGAAATTCTCGAAGGCCGTGGCTGCGGCGAGAATGGCGATCACGTGCTGCTCAAGCTTGATCACCTGGGTGAAGAAGTGCTTGGCAAGCGTCTGCCCGGCATCGTCGAGCTGTCCAAGACCTTCGCCCATGTGGATCCGGCCAAGGAGCCGATCCCGGTGGTCCCGACCTGCCACTACATGATGGGCGGCATTGCCACCAACATCCATGGTCAGGCCATCGCCCAGGATGCCGAGGGCAAGGATCACATCGTCAACGGCTTGTATGCCTGCGGTGAGGCGGCCTGTGTTTCCGTCCACGGTGCCAACCGTCTGGGCGGCAATTCGCTGCTCGACCTGGTGGTGTTCGGTCGCGCCGCTGGCATGTTCATCGAAAGCGCGCTCAACGAAGGCATCGAGTACCTGGATGCCAACGAATCCGACATCGCCAATGCGATGCAGCGCATCACGCGCTGGAACGAGTCCGAGGGTGGCGAGAGCGTCCCCGAGCTCAAGCGCGAGCTGCAGAGCATCATGCAGAACTCCTTCGGCGTGTTCCGCGAAGAGAAGAACATGCTAGAGGGTGTCGAACAGCTGGCGGCGCTGCGGGAGCGTATCGCCAAGGCGCACCTGCCCGACAAGTCCAACGCCTTCAATACCGCTCGGGTCGAGGCGCTGGAGCTCGATAACCTGATGGAAGTGGCCGAAGCGACCGCCATCGCGGCGCTGGAGCGCAAGGAGAGTCGCGGTGCGCACTCGCGTTACGACTACCCGGATCGCGACGACGTGAATTGGCTCAAGCACTCGATGTACTTCCCGGCCGACAAGCGTGTCGGTCAGCGCGACGTCAATTTCGCGCCGAAGACTGTCGATATGTTCGAGCCAAAAGTCCGCACCTACTAAGGGGGAGTCACGATGTCAAAGCTTCAGGTATCCCTGTACCGCTACAACCCGGAAACCGACTCTGCACCTTATATGCAGGAGTTCGAGGTCGACACCCAGGGCCGTGACGTGATGGTTCTGAACCTGCTTGAGATGATCAAGGAGGACGACAGTTCGGTGGCCTTCCGTCGCAGCTGCCGCGAGGGCGTGTGTGGCTCCGATGGCATGAGCATGAACGGCAAGAACGGCTTGGCCTGCATCACTCCGCTGTCTGAAGTGGTGAAGAACAACAAGCTGGTGCTGCGTCCGCTGCCCGGTCTGCCCGTCATTCGCGACCTTGTGGTCGACATGGCGCTGTTCTACAAGCAGTACGAGCGCATTCAGCCGTACCTGCAGAACGACACGCCGGCCCCGGCCATCGAGCGTCTGCAGTCGCCGGAAGAGCGCGACAAGCTCGACGGGTTGTACGAGTGCATCCTGTGCGCTTGCTGCTCGACGTCCTGCCCGTCGTTCTGGTGGAACCCGGAGAAGTTCGTCGGGCCTGCCGGCCTGCTGCAGTCCTACCGGTTCCTGGCGGATTCGCGCGACACGGCGACCGATGCGCGTCTGGCTGAGCTCGAGGATCCGTTCTCCGTTTTCCGCTGCCGCGGCATCATGAATTGTGTCGCGGTGTGTCCGAAAGGGCTTAACCCGACCCGGGCGATTGGCAAGATTCGCGCGATGTTGCTGGCGAATGCCACTTAAATCGCGACGCGCGGCTTGTTATCATGTGGTCGGCTTCGGTGGCGCGACAAGTCGTCGCGCCACCGAATCGGCAGATGTGTCAGGAGCCGGTGCCTTGGGCGCCGGCTTTTGAGCATGCAGCAAGACCAAAGAAGGCTAGCGGATACTCGTTAGCGCAGGAACGACAGGGCGCTCGACGACGGTGGTCGACGCCGCGGGATGACGACAGGCAGGACGCCTCACGACGTCGACGCCTAACGCCGCACCCACGGCAGACCTTGAGTCGAGCCCACTACCACCCCATCAGTGCAGGGTGACCGAGAGATGCAACAAGGCATAATGGAGTTGATGTGGCGCTCGTCACACGTCACGGGCAGCAATGTCCACTACGTGGAAGCGCTCTACGAGCAGTACCTCGACGACCCCGCCGCCGTTTCCGACGAATGGCGCGATTATTTCGACCAGCTGGCCGAGGCGGAAGGCTCTGCGGCCCACGATACCCCCCTCACGCCGGTCCGCGAACAGTTCTATCAGCTGGGACGCGAGCGCCGCACCGCGGTTGCCGCAAGCGCCACGGCCGGTGACAGCGAAGAGAGCAAGAAGCAGGTCAAGGTTCTCCAGCTGATCAACGCCTACCGCTTCCGCGGCCACCAGAAGGCGGATATCGACCCCCTCGGCCTGCGCGATCCGACGCCGGTGCCCGACCTGGACTTGTCGTTCCATCAGCTGTCCAAGGCCGATCTCGACACCGAGTTTCAGACGGGGTCGTTCTTCCTTGGCGAAGACACCGCGAGCCTGAAGGTCATCGTTGACGCCCTCGAGCAAACTTACTGCCGGTCCATCGGCTGTGAGTTCATGCACATTGTCGATACCGAGGAAAAACGCTGGCTGCAGCAGCGCTTCGAATCGGTGCGCTCGAAGCCGGCCTTCAGCGAGGACATGCGCAAGCACGTTCTGGAACGCCTGACCGCCGCCGAGGGACTGGAGAGCTATCTGGCTTCCAAGTACCCCGGCACCAAACGCTTCGGCCTCGAAGGCGGCGAGACGTTCATCCCGATGATGGACGAACTGATCCAGCGTTCCGGTAGTTACGGTACCAAGGAAGTGGTCATCGGCATGGCCCACCGTGGTCGTCTCAACGTGCTGGTCAATATCCTCGGCAAGAACCCGGGCGAGCTGATCGACGAGTTCGACGGCAAGAAATTGATCGAACGTGGCTCCGGCGATGTGAAGTATCACCAGGGCTTCAGTTCGAACGTCATGAGCCCGGGTGGCGAAGTTCATCTGGCGATGTCGTTCAACCCCTCGCATCTCGAGATCGTGGCGCCGGTCGTCGAAGGCTCCGTGCGAGCCCGCCAGGATCGGCGTGGCGACACCGAAGGTGGCAAGGTCCTGCCGATCAACGTGCATGGCGATGCGGCCTTTGCCGGTCAGGGTGTGGTCATGGAGACATTCCAGATGTCCCAGACCCGCGCCTACAAGACGGGCGGCACGGTGCATATCGTCATCAATAACCAGGTGGGCTTCACCACCTCGCACCCGCTGGACACCCGCTCCACCGAATACTGCACGGATATCGCCAAGATGGTTCAGGCGCCGATCCTGCACGTCAACGGCGACGACCCGGACGCGGTCCTGCACGTGACTCAGGTGGCGCTGGACTACCGTCACCAGTTCAAGAAGGACGTGGTGATCGACCTGGTGTGCTACCGCCGTCGCGGTCACAACGAGGCCGACGAGCCGTCCGGCACCCAGCCGATGATGTACCGCAAGATCAAGGATCACCCGTCGTCGCGGGCGATCTACGCCGAGCGCCTGGTCAAGGAAAAGGTGCTGACCGAGGAGGCGGCCAAGGCCAAGGTCGAGAAGTACCGCGATGACATCTCAGCCGGTAACCATGTCGCCAATGCGCTGGTTCAGCAGCCGAACACGTCACTGTTCGTCGACTGGAAGCCGTACCTGGGGCACGAGTGGACCGGGCACGCCGATACGTCATTCGACATGAAGCGTCTGCAGCAGCTGGCCGGCAAGATGTGCGAGGTGCCGGACGGTGTCGTCGTCCAGCGCCAGGTGGCCAAGATCTATGACGACCGCCGCAAGATGCAGGGCGGTGGCATGGGGCTTAACTGGGGCTTCGCCGAGACCCTGGCCTATGCCACGCTGATCGATCAGGGGCACCCGATTCGCCTGACAGGGCAGGATGTCGGCCGCGGGACCTTTTCCCACCGCCATGCCGTCATTCACAACCAGAAGGATGGTTCGGTCCATGTGCCGCTCCAGCACATGTCGGATGGCCAACCCACCTTCACCATTCACGATTCGTTCCTCTCGGAAGAAGCCGTGCTGGCCTTCGAATACGGCTACTCCACCACCATGCCCGGTGCGTTGGTGATCTGGGAAGCCCAGTTCGGTGACTTCTTCAACGGTGCCCAGGTGGTCGTTGACCAGTTCATTTCCTCCGGCGAAACCAAGTGGGGACGACTGTGTGGCTTGACCATGCTGCTGCCCCACGGTTTCGAAGGGCAGGGGCCGGAACACTCCTCCGCGCGGCTCGAGCGCTTCTTGCAGCTGTGCGCCGAGTGCAATATGCAAGTGTGCGTTCCGACCACGCCGGCGCAGATCTTCCATCTGTTGCGCCGTCAGGTGATTCGTCCGCTGCGCAAGCCGCTGGTGGTGATGTCGCCGAAGAGCCTGTTGCGTCACAAGGAAGCCACGTCGAGCCTGGATGATCTGGCCAACGGGGCCTTCCAGATGGTCCTGGCGGACCAGGGCAAGCGCGACGCCGACAAGGTCGAGCGCATCATCATGTGTTCCGGCAAGGTCTACTACGATCTCGCCAACTGGCGTGAAGAGAACCTGCGTGACGACGTGGCGATCCTGCGCGTCGAGCAGCTTTACCCCTTCCCGAAGGAAGAGCTGTTCGAGGCGATCCAGGACTACACCAATGCCACCGACCTCGTGTGGTGTCAGGAAGAGCCGCTTAACCAGGGCGCCTGGTACTCGATGCAGCATAACCTGCGTAGCGTGGCAGACCTGCTCAAGGACGGCCACGGCGGCAATCTGAAGTTCGCCGGACGCCCGGCTTCGGCAGCACCCGCGGCGGGCTATATGTCCGTGCATACCGAACAGCAGCGCCAGCTGGTCGAAGACGCCTTCAATCTCTAAGGCGCACGATCGGGACGAGAGAACATACTAAGGATACGACATGGCTACCGAGATCAAGGCACCCACCTTTCCGGAATCCGTTGCCGAAGGCAGCGTCGCCACCTGGCACAAGAAGCCGGGTGACAGCGTCGAGCGCGACGAGTTGATCGTCGAGATCGAGACCGACAAGGTCGTGCTGGAAGTGGTGGCGCCCGAGGCCGGCGTACTTTCCGAGGCGCTGGTGGAAGAAGGCGACACCGTGGAATCCGAGCAGGTGCTGGGCCGCATCGGTGAAGGCAGCGGCAAGCAGGAAGCCAAGGCCGATGGCGATGACAAGGACGATGCCAAGGACGACGCCAAGGACAGCGCCGAGAAAGACAAGGGCGATGACCAGGGCGCGGCGCCCAGTGGCGGCGGTGAAACGACTGAGGTGAAGGCGCCTACCTTCCCCGAGTCTATCCAGGAAGGCACCGTTGCGACCTGGCACAAGAAGGTCGGCGAAGCCGTCAAGCGTGACGAAGTGCTGGTCGATATCGAGACCGACAAGGTCGTGCTCGAGGTCGTCGCACCAGCCGATGGTGCGCTCAAGGAAATCAGCGCAGAAGAAGGCAGTTCCGTCGAATCCGAGGCGGTGCTGGCTGTGTTCGAAGCCGGCGCTGGTGGCGGTGAGGCGAAAAGCGCCGATGGCGGCGCCGACAAGGCCAAGGCCAGCACCGGTGAGGGCACCAACGACGAGCAGGTGGGTGACAAGATCGTGGCCCCCGCCGCGCGCAAGTTGATCGCCGAGCACGACCTCGATGTCGCTGCCATTTCAGGCTCCGGCAAGGATGGGCGTGTGCTCAAGGAAGACGTGCTCAAGGCCGTCAAGGACGGCAGCGCCAAGAAAGCGGCCAAGCCGGCGTCCAGTGCCAAGGCAGCGCCCAGCGCTCCGGCGGTGGAGGGCGAGCGTCCCGAGAAACGTGTGCCGATGACTCGGCTGCGCAAGACCATCGCCAAGCGCCTGGTCGAAGCCCAGCAGACCGCCGCCATGCTGACCACCTACAACGAGGTGGACATGAGCGCGGTGATGGCGCTGCGTGGTCAGTACAAGGAGACGTTCCTCAAGTCTCACGACGTCAAGCTCGGCTTCATGGGCTTCTTCGTCAAGGCGGCCTCCGAGGCGCTCAAGCGTTTCCCCGATGTCAACGCTTCCATCGACGGCAGCGACATCGTCTATCACGGTTATCAGGACATCGGTGTTGCCGTGTCCACCGATCGTGGCCTCGTGGTGCCGGTGCTGCGTGATACCGACAGCATGAAGATCGCCGACGTCGAGAAGGGGATCGTCGACTTCGGCAAGCGCGCCCGTGATGGCAAGCTCGGCATCGATGAGATGCAGGGTGGTACCTTTACCATCACCAACGGCGGCACCTTCGGCTCGCTGATGTCGACGCCGATCCTGAATCCGCCGCAGACCGCGATCCTCGGTATGCACAAGATTCAGGACCGCCCGATGGCGGTAAACGGCCAGGTCGAGATTCGCCCGATGATGTATCTGGCGCTGTCATACGACCATCGCATGATCGATGGCAAGGACGCGGTGCGGTTCCTGGTGACCCTCAAGGAGCTGCTCGAGGATCCGGCGCGCCTGTTGCTCGACATCTAAGACCGTGACTGCAAGCGACTGACTGCGACCCTAAACGAACAGGAGCCAACATGGCCGATAAGTTTGATGTGATCGTCATTGGTGCGGGCCCCGGCGGCTACGTTGCCGCCATTCGAGCCGCCCAGATGGGCCTCAAGACGGCCTGCGTCGAGAAGTGGATCGGCAAGGAAGGCAATGTGGTTCACGGTGGTACCTGCCTGAATGTGGGCTGTATCCCGTCCAAGGCGTTGCTCGAGGCGTCACACAAGTTCATCGAAGCCAAGCACGATTTCGATGATCTGGGTATCCAGGCCGGCGACGTCACCATGGACGTCAAGAAAATGGTCGCCCGCAAGGACAAGATCGTAAAGCAGCTGACCGGCGGTATTTCTGGCCTGTTCAAGGCCAATGGTGTCACTGCGATCGAAGGCACCGCCAAGGTCGCTGCCAAAGGCAAGGTCGACGTCACCGACAAGGATGGCAAGGCCACTACCTATGAGGCCGACAACATCGTCGTCGCCGCGGGCTCCGTGCCGGTGGAGATTCCGCCGACGCCGTTGAAGGACGATCTGGTCGTCGATTCCACCGGCGCGCTGGAATTCCAGGAAACGCCGAAGCGTCTCGGCGTCATCGGCGCCGGTGTCATCGGCCTGGAGCTCGGCAGCGTATGGAATCGTCTCGGCTCCGAAGTCACCGTGCTCGAAGCCCTCGATGACTTCCTGCCGATGGTCGACTCCGCGGTCGCCAAGGAAACCCAGAAGCTGCTCAAGAAGCAGGGGCTGGATATCAAGCTCAATGCTCGCGTGACCGGTTCCGAGGTCAAGGGCAAGGAAGTCGTCGTCAAGTACGAGGACAACGAGGGCGAGAAGGAAATCACCTTCGACAAGCTGATCGTCTGCGTCGGTCGCCGTCCGTACACCAAGGGCGTGATCGCCGACGGTGTTGGCGTCGAGCTCGACAACCGTGGGTTTATCCACGTGGATGATCAGTGTCGCACCAGCGTGCCCGGCGTCTTCGCCATCGGCGACTGCGTGCGCGGCCCGATGCTGGCGCACAAGGCGTCCGAAGAGGGCGTCATGGTGGCAGATATCATCGCCGGCCATAAGGCCCAGATGAACTACGATGCCATCCCCAGCGTCATCTACACCTTCCCCGAAGTGGCCTGGGTCGGCATGACCGAGCAGGACGCCAAGGCGGCCGGTATCAAGGTCAAGAGCGGCAGCTTCCCGTTCGCGGCCAGCGGCCGTGCCATGGCCAACAATGCCACCGATGGCCTGGCCAAGGTGATCGCCGACGAAGAAACCGATCGCGTGCTTGGCATGCACATCGTCGGTCAACATGCCGGTGAGATGATTGCCCAGGGCGTAATCGCCATGGAATTCGGTTCCAGTGCCGAGGATCTGGCCCTGACCTGCTACGCGCATCCGACCATGTCGGAAGCCGTGCATGAAGCCGCTCTGGCGGTGGAAGGCCACGCTATTCACATGGCCAACCGCAAGAAGCGCAAGTAAGACAACAAGCGCCGATGCCCGTGACACCGCAAGCCTGTGCAGTTTTGCCAGGCTTGCCGGTGTTTCTCGGCTGGCGCATCGTCCTCGGCCACGGATCGGGGACGGTCGGTGGCGACACCGGAGTACAGCCCCGCCCAGGGGTGCCGGGTCGCCGTTCGAGTCACATGCAACCAATGGCATGAATCGATGAACCTTCACGAGTATCAAGGCAAGCAGCTGTTTGCCGACTATGGTCTGCCCGTTTCCAAGGGCTTCGCCGTCGACACCCCGGAAGAGGCCCTCGAGGCCTGCAAGAAGATCGGCGGTGAGATGTGGGTCGTCAAGGCCCAGGTCCACGCAGGCGGCCGCGGCAAGGCCGGCGGCGTCAAGCTGATCAAGAGCCCGGAAGAGGCCAAGGCCTTCGCCGAGCAGTGGCTCGGCAAGAACCTGGTGACCTTCCAGACCGACGAACACGGCCAGCCCGTCACCAAGATCCTGGTCGAGAACTGCACCGACATCGCCAACGAGCTGTATCTTGGTGCCGTTGTTGACCGTGCCACTCGTCGTGTGGTTTTCATGGCGTCCACCGAAGGTGGCGTCGAGATCGAGACGGTCGCCCACGAGACGCCCGAGAAGATCCTCAAGGCCCAGATCGATCCGCTGGTCGGCGCTCAGCCGTACCAGGCGCGTGAACTGGCCTTCGCCCTCGGTCTTGAAGGCGCCCAGGTCAAGCAGTTCACCAAGATCTTCCTGGGTCTGTCGAAGATGTTCCACGATAAGGATCTCGCCCTGCTCGAGATCAACCCGCTGGTCATCACCGACGAAGGCAACCTCCACTGCCTCGATGCCAAGATCAACCTGGACTCCAACGCCCTGTACCGTCATCCGGACCTGCAGGAAATGCGTGACCCGTCTCAGGAAGACGAGCGTGAAGCCAACGCCGCGCAGTGGGACCTGAACTACGTCGCACTGGAAGGCAACATCGGCTGCATGGTCAACGGCGCGGGCCTGGCCATGGGCACCATGGACATCATCAAGCTTCACGGCGGTCAGCCGGCCAACTTCCTCGATGTGGGCGGCGGTGCCACCAAGGAGCGCGTTGCCGAGGCGTTCAAGATCATCCTGTCTGACGACTCCGTCAAGGCCGTGCTGGTCAACATCTTCGGCGGCATCGTGCGTTGCGACATGATCGCCGAGGGCATCATCGGTGCCGTCGAGCAGGTCGGCGTCAACGTGCCGGTCGTGGTGCGTCTGGAAGGTAACAACGCCGAATTGGGTGCCGAAAAGCTGGCGTCCAGTGGTCTGAACATCATCGCTGCCAAGAGCCTCACCGACGCGGCTCAGCAGGTTGTCAAGGCAGCGGAGGGCAAGTAATGAGCATCCTGATCGACAAGAACACCAAGGTCATCTGCCAGGGCTTCACCGGCGGCCAGGGGACCTTCCACTCCGAACAGGCCATCGCCTATGGCACCCAAATGGTCGGCGGCGTGACCCCGGGCAAGGGCGGCCAGGAGCACCTGGGCCTGCCGGTGTTCAACACCGTCAAGGAAGCCGTTGCCAAGACCGGTGCCGAGGCCAGCGTGATCTATGTGCCTGCAGCGTTCTGCAAGGATTCCATCCTCGAAGCGGCCAACGCCGGCATCAAGCTGATCGTGTGCATCACCGAAGGCATCCCGACCCTCGACATGCTCGAAGTCAAGGTCAAGTGCGATGAGCTCGGCGTGCGCTTGATCGGCCCGAACTGCCCTGGCGTGATCACCCCGGGTGAGACCAAGATCGGCATCATGCCGGGTCACATCCACCAGCCTGGCCGCGTCGGCATCGTGTCGCGTTCCGGCACCCTGACCTACGAAGCGGTCAAGCAGACCACCGACCACGGCTTCGGCCAGTCCACCTGTGTGGGCATCGGCGGCGACCCGATCCCGGGCTCCACCTTCATCGACATCCTCGAGTTGTTCGAGAAGGATCCGAAGACCGAAGCCATCGTCATGATCGGTGAGATCGGCGGCACCGCCGAGGAAGAGGCCGCGGCCTTCATCAAGGCCAACGTCAGCAAGCCGGTCGTCTCCTATATCGCGGGTGTCACCGCGCCTCCGGGCAAGCGCATGGGCCACGCCGGCGCCATCATCGCCGGTGGCACGGGCACCGCGGACGAGAAGTTCGCCGCCCTCGAAGCGGCAGGCGTCAAGACCGTGCGTTCGCTGGCCGACATCGGCGACGCGCTGAAGGAAGTCACCGGCTGGTAAGCGGTCACTACTGTCAGAGCAAAGGCCACCTTCGGGTGGCCTTTTTTATCGGCGAAATTCGGGGAAGTGTCATGTCAGCACGGAGTGCGACACGGGGCGGAATGGTGGGGGCGCGATCGGAGTGGGGGGATGATCATCTGCCCCTCGCCCGCCACCAGCCGATCAATTGCGCCACAAACACCGGCGCGCCGGCGACCAGATACAGATGGTAGCTGACCAGACGCCACACGATCACCGCCGCTGCAGCCTGTTCTCGCGCCATCAGCGGCAGGAGCAGGGCGCCTACGCTGACTTCGGCCGCGCCGGCGCCGCCCGGCAGCACGCTCAACTGGCTGGCGGCCATGGCCAGCATCTGCACCAGAAAGGTCCAGGCCCAGTCGGCGCTCCCGCCGACGCCCAGCACCGCCAGGTACAACAGACTGTAGCGCACCAGCCAGTGCAGGCAGCACAGCACGAACGTGCCGACCAGTACGCGCTTTGGCAGCCTCAGCGTGCTCGTCAGGGTCTGGCGGCAGCGCAGCAGGCGTCGGGTCAGTCGACGCCTTGGTCCGCGGCCGACCAAGGGTGGGGGAGGCGCGTGGCGTAGTAGCCACGGCAGCCCCACGATGACCACGGCGAACAGCAGGAGCGCCAGCAGCAGTGCCGCCAGGGAGGCCTCCACCAGCGCCTGGTGGGGCCAACTCGCCAGCCCGCTCAGCGATAGTGACACCAGCACGCCCAGCATCAGGCTGAAGAACAGCATGTCCGCCAGCTGATCGACCAGAAAGATCGCCGTGGCCTGGGCCGGTGGATAGCCACGCCGTGCCAGCAGCCATAGCAGGGTGGCGATGCCGCCGCCGCCGGCGGGGGTGGCGCACAGCGCAAACTTCGACGACATCTCGATGGCCAGGGCTCCGCTCTGGCCGAGGCGTCCGGCCCGGCCGTCGAGCAGCAGCCGTAGACGCGCCGCGTTGAGGTTCCAGCAGATCACTGCCAGGGCCGCCATCAGCGCTACCAGGGGCAGCGGGAAGGCGGCGACCGCATTGAAGGTGCCGGTGCCTCCCAGCCACCAGGGCAGCACCAGGGTGATGGTCAGCGTCAGCGCCAGCAGAGCCGCCTTCCACCGTAGCCGTGATCGTGCTCCGACAGGGGGGCGCGTAGTCTCGTCCAGTGCCACCGTTGTCTCGGGCCTAGCCATAGCGTCGATCGTGTGGGCAGACCGGGTCGATTACTGCCTCATAGTGGTTGCGCAGCGCGACCATCCCCTTGTTCCAGTCGAACCGGTGCTCGACGAAGCGTCGAGCGTGGCGCCCGGCCGAGCGAGGGTCATTGGCAAACAGCGCCTCCACGGCCTCGGCCATGGCCGCTGCCGAACGAGGCTGACACAGCATGCCGCCGCCGAGTGGCACATTCTCGATCAGGGCGCCGGCCCGGGCGCCGATCACCGGGATGCCGCTGGCCATGGCCTCCAGGGCGATCAGGCCGAAGGTCTCCCGGGTGCCGGCGTGCAGCATGGCATCGCTCGATGCCAGGGCGCGTGCGACCTCGTGCACGCCGACGCAACGGTTGATCACGCTGACGTTGGCGGGCACCTCGGTGGGCATGCCGGGACCCATCAGCAGCAGGTGGTAGGGACGCCCCAGTCTCCTGGCGGTGTCCAGCAGGATCTCGATGTTCTTCTCCCGCGAGTAGCGCCCGACGAACACCAGCAGGCGGCGGTCGTCGGGGAGGCCCAGCTTGCGTCTGAGCTCAGGGTCGCGCTTGTCGGGGTGAAACGTCGCCAGGTCGACGCCGAGCGGCTGCACCCGCACCCGCTTCACGCCCCAGGTACGCAAGCGGTCGGCCATCGCCTGACAGGGTGCCAGCACGCTGTCAAAACGCGAGTAGAGATCCACCACGTAGCGCTCCAGTCGGCGTTGCACGAGGCCGCCGAAGCGGTCTCCCATCAGGCGCGGCAAGTCGGAATGGTAGAAGCCGACGACGGGTACCCCGAGGCGTTGACCGGCCTCCAGCGCCGCCCAGGCGGTGACGTAGGGATCGCCCGCCTCGATCAGGTCCGGCGAAAGCTCTACCAGGGCGTCGCGCCAGGGGCGGCGGCGCAGAGGAAAGCGGTAGCTCTGCCCGAGCGGCAGGCGCAGCGCGGGTAGGGTGTGATGGTCGCCCAGGCTATCGCGTTCGGCGCCGGGCACCAGCAGGCTGGTGCGAAGGCTCGGGTCGGCGGCGAAGACACGGTGCTTGGCCTGCAGGTAGGTGCGAACGCCGCCGCTGGCGGGGGCGTGGAACATGGTGATGTCGGCGAGATGCAAAGGGGCCTCCATGGCAATCGCGTCGTTGCCACGAGCCTACGAGGGAAGTAAGTCAGTTCAGCGACAAGGGACCAGGCGGCGGGCTGGACCTTTAGTCGATGAGTGCTGTGATCAAGATGTGCTAGCGGATCGTGCCTGGCGAATGGGGCTAATAGTTGAGAATTTTCTTACGGATGCAGGAGGGGAAATCCCTTAGGCTGAGAAAAGTCCACGCTCTAAGGTAAGAGCACTTGGCCTTTTGGTCATGACCCTCGAACCGTTAGCCGTCCTTTCCTCGGAGGATGGAATGGACTCGCTCAGAGAGGGCAGGGTCGGCCTGGCGGTGGCGCTGCTGATCGTGGTCTTCGAAAAGAATCAGCTTGAGACCTGGCTATCGCGCTGCGTCTTTGGCAAGGGAGAGCCGGATGCTCGTTACAGGGACCTTCAGGCGGCGCTCGATGCGCTGGATGAGATGACGCGATAAGGGACGCTTGCGATGATCAATGAGTACTTTACCCAGATTCTGTATCGCCATCGTGGGCTGGACTGGTTTGCCGAGCCGCTGGATATCCCCAAAGACGACGATATCCCCTTTGATCACTCCGTTAGGGCAACGCAAGAGCCCTATGATGCCGAGTTTATCTACGCCAAGAATGATATATTCCTGGAAGCCGTCAATGCCGATGAGTTCTGTCGGCGAGGACTATATACAGCGACATTTGGTTTTTTTTCTTTAGTTTTTTTTTCAATATTTTTTTTATCTTTTTTTATATAATGTCTGGTGGATGTTTGCATTTGAGATTGATGTGCTTTCTATTATATCCGTTGCCTTTTTTTTATTTGCATCTGGGCTCGTTTTTTTTTGTAGTCACCAACGCCCACTCAGCCTGGGACTGCTTTACCTATCGTCATGCGGCGATTCGCTTTAATCGACGCACCCGCCAGGTGCATGTGTTCTATACACCCAAACTCGGTGGTCCGCGCAGCTATAACTGGGACGATATCCAGGCGACGATCACCGCCTTCGACAACGGCGGCTACTTCGTATTGAACTTGCTGGCGGCGACGCCGGATGGCACCCATTACTACGACAGCTTTCCGGTGGGAGGCGAGTTGGTCAAGGAAGAGGAGTGTCTGGGCTGGTGGGAGTATATCCGCCGCTATATGGAAGAGGGCTCGGACAGTGTGCCGGAGCCCGGCTGGTACCACACCGACAGGTTGTCGCTGAAAGAGTCCTTTCTGCGCTGGTTTCCGCTGCGCGAGATGCGGCGTGACAAGGCCCGGGGCCACGATATCCGCTACTCCCAGCGGCGCATGGTCCTGATGTCGCCGATGTTGGTGCTGTTCTCGCTGGGTCACTTCGTCTCGATGCTGACCAGCCGCAAGGTAGTCTGGTCGAAGGAGATCCGTGAAGCCTGTGGAGAGGCTTAGGTGTCGGTAGCCGCAGTGGGACGAATCTCTTGGGTTTTACTGATAAGAAGGCATCGCAAAAAAACGGCGACCCGAGGGTCGCCGTTTCGTTATTCAGGCCAGGCCAGGCGCTCAGGCCACCGGGCGGGCCACCAGCGAGCGGGTTTCCTCCCGCGCTTCGGTCAGGATGACCTGGACCGGGTCGCCGAGCTTGAAGCGCTCTTCGCCCTCGATCTGAATGCGGCCTTCCTTGTCGTCCACCACCACCTTGTCCCGGTCTGAGTGCATCAGCGGTGCCGGCACGAAGGCGGTGGCGCCGTTGGCGGAGAGGCGGACGCGCATGCCGCCACGGTTGATGGCGATGATTTCGGCCTCGAAGGTCTCGTTGGCCTGAGCCGCCGGAGTCAGGTAGCGCACGTACAGCCAGTCCTTGACGTCGCGCTCGGCCATGCGGTTCAGGCGACGACGCTCGGTGAGCTGCTCGGTGAGCGCCTGGCTGGCCTCGGCCGGCGCCTGCTCACCCTTCAGCACGCGCTTGATCAAGCGGTGGTTGACCATGTCGCCGTACTTGCGGATCGGCGAGGTCCAGGTGGCGTAGGCGGCGAGACCCAGACCAAAGTGCGGACCGGGTTGGGCCGACATGTTGGTGAAGCCCTGGAACTTGCGCAGGCGGGCGTCGAGCCAGGCATCGTCGCGACTCTCGAGGGCCCGCTTGAGTTCCTTGTAGCGGCCCAGATCGGTCAGGGCCTCGCGCTCGACGTCGATCTCCTGGCTCGCCAGGAAGGTCTGGGCGGCCTCGGCCTTGTCGTCCTCGAAGGCGCGGTGCACGTTGAAAATGCCGTGCCCGACCTGGCTTGCCAGCAGATCGGCGCAGCAGGCGTTGGCCGCAATCATCGATTCCTCGATCATGCGGTTGGCGATACGGCGTTCTTCGGTACGAATCGCCAGCACGTTGCCGGCGGGATCGAGATCGAACACATAGTCCGGGCGATCCTTGAACACCAGGGCGTTCTCGGCGCGCCAGGCGCTGCGTGCCTCGGTTAGCTCATGCAGGGCCTTGAGCTGCGTCGCGATGGCCTCGGATGGTGCCCAGTCGCCCTGGCCGTCGATCCAGTCGGAAACGCGGTCGTAGACCAGCTTGGCGTGGGAGCGGGCGGTCGCGGCGAAGAAACGGTATTCGCCGAGGGAACCGTCGGCGTTGATGTCCAGGCGGCAACCCAGCACCGGACGATCGCGATCCTCCCACAGCGAGCACAGGTCGTCGGCCAGCTGCTCCGGCAGCATGGTGACGTTCTGACCCGGCAGGTAGACCGTGAACGCGCGGGTGCGAGCTTCGAGATCCGCGGCATGACCTTCCTCGACGTAGGCGGTGGGGTCGGCGATGGCGACCGTCAGGCGCCAGCCGCCGTTCTCACGGGCCTCGACGCGCAGGGCGTCGTCCATGTCGCGGGTCTTCTCGCCGTCGATGGTGAAGAACGGCTCGGCGGTCAGGTCTTCACGCTCTAGGCCCTCGTCCTTCAGCGGCCAGTCGGTTCCCGCATCGGGGCAGTCTTGCTCGAGGGCATGACGCGCCAGTGTCACCCGCCACGGCACCGCCGGGTCATCGTTCTTGGCGACCAGTTCATCGATCTGGGTAAAGAAGGCGCGATCATCGGGCTTCAGCGGGTGGCGCACCAGGCGTGCCACGACCCAGTCGCCGTCGGCGATGCTGTCCTCGTCGAGACTGCGCTTGATGCGTGCCTTGAGCACGTTCTTTACCGACGGATGGTCGGGCAGTACGGCCAGGCGTCCCTCGCGCTTCTGCACGCGAGCGACAAAGCGCTGTAGACCGATTTCGATCAAGGTGTCGGGTTCCACCGACTTGCGCTCGCCGTCTTCGTGCAGCACCGCCTCGACGCGGTCGCCGTGCAGTACCTGCTTCATGGCGGGGGGCGGCACGAAGTAGGACTCGCCCTCGTCGGTTTCGAGGAAGCCGAAACCTTTGTCCGTGGCTTTGATGACACCGGTGACGCGGGGGGTGCTATCGCGGAGGTTTTGCTTGAGCTGAGCCAGTAGGGCGTTGTTCTGCAGCATGGTCTCGATCGAGTGGCGGGAACAAGCGGCCACTATACGTAAATGTCGGCCTGCAGGCCAAACGCCGTGTGCGTCCCAGCGAAGAATCAACGGCTGGATTCTCAGCGCCCGGGAACGGTTCGCCCTCCGATGGGGTATTGCCCCGCCGCTCCGCGGCGTGTCTTGTAGCGATCCGCGTCGGTCTAGTGACGCTTCAGCGTCATTTATGTGCTGAATTAGACCAATGTGGTATGTAATTGGTATTCAATTGGTCTCTATTCGGGTCTATATTGGTCTTATGACCCGTTGACTGAGGTATGCCATGGATTCGCGCTTCGAGAAGCTCACTCTGGACGCTGCGTTGGCGACTCCCCTGTATCGCCAATTGGCGCGACAGCTGGAGCTTGCCATCCGAGAAGGGACCTGGCGTGCCGGCGAGGCCTTGCCGTCGGAGCGCAACCTCGCCGACGCGCTGTCGGTGTCGCGAATCACCGCACGCAAGGCCATCGACCAACTGGCCGACAGCGGCCTGATTCGTCGGGACCGTGGCTCGGGCACCTTTATCCGGCCGAGCATGAATCAGTCGCTGACACGCCTGGCGAGCTTCAGCGAAATGTTGACCCGCCGGGGCTTCACACCGCATTCACGTTGGTTGTCCCGTGAGCTGTGCACCCCGAGCAATGAAGAGAATCTGCGCCTGGGCCTGTCGGCCAACGCCCAGGTCGCCCGGCTGAAACGCCTGCGCCTGGCCGACGATGTGGTGATGGCGGTGGAGGAGAGCTGTCTGCCGGTGACGGTGCTGCCGGACCCCGAGGCGGTCGAAAGTTCTCTTTACAACTGGCTGGAGGCCGCGGGGCGGCCGATCGTCCGGGCACTGCAGCAGGTCACGGCGGTCAATGCCGACGCCGATCTGGCGCGCCTGGCCGAGGTGGAGCAAGGGCAGGCCCTGCTCAAGGTGACGCGGCTTGGCTATCTCGCCGACGACACTCCCGCCGAGCTGACCATTACCTACTGTCGTACCGACTACTACGACTTCAATGTCGAACTGGCGCGCTAGGAGGCCCTATGTCGTTATCCACGCAGTCCCCGTCCTCACTACGCGGCAACCTGCTGACGCCGGACGGGTGGCGTCTGGGCGAGTTGCATGTCGACGGCGGTCGGATCTGTCGTGTCGAGGGTCCGGTGGTCGATCCGGCCGATAACGACCTGCCGCGGTTGCTGCCGGGGTTCATCGACTTGCATGTGCATGGCGGCGGTGGCGCGGATGCCATGGAGGGACAAGCGGCTGTCCGTACCCTGGCCGAGACCCATCTGCGCTTCGGTACCACCAGCTTGCTGGCGACCACCATGACCGCGCGTCGTGATGAGGTGCGTCGGGTGCTTGGCGAAATAGCCGCCTATCTGGAAGCGCCGTCGACGAGGGCAGCGCGGGTGTTGGGCGTACATCTCGAGGGGCCCTACATCAACCCCGGCAAGCTCGGCGCTCAGCCGGCCCATGCCCAGACCGCGACCATCGAAGAGCTTGACGCGTTGCTGGCGATGGCGCCGATCAAGCTGATCACCCTGGCCCCGGAGCTCTCGGGCCATGCCGAGGTGATTCGCTATCTCAGTGACCGGGGCGTTCGGGTTCAGCTCGGGCATACCCTTGGCAGCTACGAGGAGGGTGTCGAGGCCCTGGCTCACGGTGCCTGCGGGTTTACCCACCTGTTCAACGCCATGACCGGCCTTCATCACCGCAAGCCCGGCATGGTCGGGGCGGCCTTGGCTCACGCCGAATACGCCGAACTGATTCCGGATCTGTTGCACGTGCATCCCGGTGCGATTCGGGCTGCCTTGCGCTGTATCCCTCGCCTGTACGCGGTCACCGATTCCACCGCGGCGGCCGGCATGCCGGATGGTGAATACAGGCTTGGCGAGCAGTCGGTCACCAAGTGCCTGGGCGGCGTGCGCCTGGCCGATGGCACCCTGGCCGGTAGCACCCTGACCATGGATCAGGCGCTGCGCAACTTCGTCACCCTCGGCTTGAGCCTGGCCGAGGCGTCCGACCGCCTGTCGCGCTTCCCCGCCGACTTCCTCGGCCGTCATGACATCGGCCGGCTGAGCGTGGATGCCAGGGCCGACGTCGTCACCCTCGATGCCGAACTCAATCTCGTGTCCGTCCATGTGGACGGCCGTCTCGTCTGTGGAGAGTCCCATGTCCCTCATGCTTGAAGAGGCGCTTAACGCGCCGGAACGTCTGCGCGGCCAGCTCGGGCGCAATCAGGAAATGTTGCGTGAACTGGGCCATCGGTTACGCGCCGAGCCACCCCGCGGCGCCGTCACCGTAGCGCGAGGAAGCTCCGATCACGCCGCCAGCTACTTCGCCTACCTGTGCATGCAGACCCAAGGCATCCCGGTGGCCTCGCTGCCCCCTTCGCTGTCGACCCTGGCCCGGGCGCCATGGCGCCTCGATGGCCAGTTGGCGGTGGCCATCTCGCAGTCGGGTCAGAGCCCGGATCTTGTCGCCAGCCAGGCCGCGCTCAAGGCCGGGGGGGCGCGTACCGTCGCCTTGGTCAACTCCCCCGAGTCGCCTCTGGGTGGGGAGAGCGACGTCGAGGTGCCCCTTTACGCCGGTGAAGAGCGCAGCGTCGCCGCTACCAAGAGCTACCTGGCGACCCTTTCGGCCGCTGCCCAACTCATCGCGCATTGGAACGAGAGCTCGCTGATGTTGAGTGCATTGAGCGAGTTGCCGGACCTGTTGGTCGAGGCCGCCGCTCAAGACTGGTCGCCCGCCATCGACGCGCTGCTCGAGGCCGACAAGCTGATGGTCATCGGGCGCGGTCCGGGCCTCGCGATTGCCCAGGAGGCCGCCTTGAAGTTCAAGGAGACGTGCGCCATTCAGGCCGAGCCGTTCAGCGCCGCCGAGGTGCGGCACGGCCCGATGGCGCTGATCGAACCGGGGTACCCGGTGTTGGTGTTCGCTCCTCCGGGACCGGAGCAGGCCGGACTGCTCGAACTGGCCGACTGGCTCGCGAGCGTCGGGGCCAAGGTGCTGCTGGCTGCCGACAACCGCGTCGTGCGTCGCCACCTGACCCTGACCGATGTCGGTCACGAGGCGCTGCAGCCGCTGTCGGTGATCCAGAGCTTCTATCCCATGGTGGCGGGGCTTGCCGCGGCGCGCGGTATCGATCCAGACAAGCCACGCCACCTGCGCAAGGTTACCCGCACGCTCTAAGGCCGATTTCAACCAACAACTATTCGGAGCCGATAATGTCATCCTCCTTTCTCACTCTGGTATCACCGGTCAAGGGGATCATCGTGCCCTTGGCCGAGGTGCCGGATCCCGTGTTCGCCGAGGGGGCTCTGGGCCAGGGCATCGCCCTGGACCCCCTCGGCGGCTGCCTGCATGCCCCCTTTGCCGGTGAAGTCATCCAGTGCGCCCGAACGCACCACGCCTTTACCTTGCGAAGCGACGACGGAATCGAAGTGCTGGTCCACCTCGGCCTCGATACGGTCGCCCTCGAAGGCCGGGGTATCGAGCCCTGCGTGAGCGTCGGGCAGCGGGTGGAAGCGGGGGAGCCGCTGTGCCACTTCGACGTCGATAAGCTGGCCTGCGAGGCATCGTCTCTGATCACGCCATTGGTGGTGCTGGACGCACCGGGGTGGCGGTTGACCGAGACCGGGCTCAGATCGGGGGAGGTGGTTCAGCGGGGGGACCCGCTGATCGTGCTCGAAGCGATCGCCAGCAGCGACCGGGCCGAGGCGTCGGCATCGGGACCTGGGCAGGAACGTCGTGTGGTGGTGGCGCTGGAAACCGGCTTGCATGCGCGCCCCGCGGCTCGCCTGCGGGCGATTGCACGGGAGCACGGGGTCACGCTGCGCGTTGGCCACGACGAGCTCATTGCCAGTGCCGAGAGTGTCAGTGGTCTGATGAATCTTGGCCTGATGTGCGGCGCAACGGTGACGCTGCTAGCCGAAGGCGAACGCGCCGAGGCGGCGCTGGATGCGGCCGAGCGGCTGCTGACGACGCCAGAAGGCACGCCCCCGGTCGCGGTAGCACAGGGCGTGTTGCCGGCGGAGCTGGGCGAAGGCCTTGTCGCCGGGTTCACCGCCAGCCCGGGGCTCGCCAGCGGTCCCCTGGCAAGGCTCGAGGTCGGGCTGCCCAACGTGCCGGAAAAAGGGCAGGGCAGCGCCCAGGAGACACCGCGACTCGACGCGGCCTTGACGGTCGTCGGGTCGCGGCTGGAAGCGGCTCGGGCTCAGGCCGAGCGTGCCGGTCAGAGCGCCGAGGCCGAGGTCTTCGAGGCACACCAGGCCTGGCTCGAGGACCCCGACCTGCGGCAGGCCGCCGTGGCACTGCTGGAGCAGGGGCGTGGCCCTGGCCAGGCCTGGCGCGAGGCGTTGGACGTCGAGGCCGAACGCCTCAAGGCCAGCGGCAATCCGATTCTGGCGGGACGCGTCGATGACCTTCGTGACCTGCAGCGCCAGGTCATGGCCGAGTTCAGCGATGCTTGCGGCGATGCCACGTCGGCGCTGCCCGACGGCGCCATTGTCGCGGCGGCGGACATGACGCCGTCGGCCTTCGTTGAACTGTGCACCCATAACCCTGCGGGCCTGGCCCTCGTCGCGGGAGGAACGACGTCCCACGTCGCGATCCTGGCGCGTGCTCGGGGCATTCCTTGCCTGGTCGCCATGGGCGAGGGCCTGCTCACGTTGGCCGAGACCACGGTGGTGCTGGATGCCGACCAGGGCCGCCTCGAGACTGCCCCCGACCAGGCCCGTCTCGATGAGGTCCGCCGCTGCCTCGAGCGGCGGCGTGCCCAGGCCCGGCAAGAGCGTGCCGAGGCTCACCTCGACGCGGTGACCCGTGATAGCCGCATGATCGAGGTGGTCGCCAATATCGGGTCCAGTGAAGAGGCGCGCCTGGCCGAGGACAGCGGCGCCGATGGCGTCGGCCTGATGCGCAGTGAGTTTCTGTTTCTCGGTCGCGACGCCGCACCGAGCGAAGACGAACAGCGCCACGAGTACCAGGCCAGTGTCGAAGCCATGCGCGGCAAGCCGGTGATCATCCGCACCCTGGATATCGGTGCCGACAAGCAGTTGCCGTATCTGACGCTACCCGAGGCCCCCAATCCTGCGCTCGGTGTGCGTGGCGTGCGTCTGTGGCAAAGCGAGCCGGCCCTGCTCGACACTTAGTTGAGGGCCCTGCTCGGGGTCAAGCCCTTGCGTCACCTGCGCATCATGGTGCCGATGATCAGCGATGGCAGTGAGCTCGAGTGGGTCCGTGAGCGACTCGAGGCGATGGCCGTCGAGATGCGCCTGACCGAATTGCCGTTGCTGGGTGCCATGATCGAAGTCCCCAGCGCCGCGCTGTGTGCCGGCGCCATGGCCCATGTGGCCGACTTCCTGTCGATCGGTACCAACGATCTGACCCAGTATGGCCTGGCCATGGACCGTGAGGACCCGCTGTTGGCGGCCCAGGCCGATGTCCTGCATCCGGGCGTGCTCAGGCTGATCCAGGCCAGCGTGAACGGCACCGCGGGTCGCTGTCCCGTCGGCGTTTGTGGTGCCGCCGCCGGCGACCCCCTGGTGGCGCCGCTGTTGATCGCCATGGGCGTCAATGAGCTGTCGGTGGAGCCATCGCGTATCGCCGCGGTCAAGGCCCTGATACGGCGCCTGGATGCCGCCATCATTGCCCGCGAGATCGACGCGCTGCTGGCCTTGCCCGATGCCCAGGCGGTGCGCCGTCACCTGACGCCACTGGTCGACTCCGCCCTTTTACCCGAGCTTACCCGCGAGAGGATCGTGTCATGACTGCCACCTTCGGATCCCGGATCATGGCGGCCCTGCAGCTGCTCGGCCGCTCCCTGATGCTGCCCATCGCCGTGCTACCCGTCGCCGGCCTGTTGCTGCGCCTCGGCCAGCCTGACCTGCTGGATATCGCCTTCGTCGCCAGCGCCGGTCAGGCGATCTTCGAGAATCTGGCGCTGATCTTCGCCATCGGTCTGGCCGTGGGCTTCGCCGATGACAGCAATGGTGCCGCAGGCCTCGCCGGTGTGATCGGCTACCTGGTCCTCGACGCCGTCCTCGCCAGCATCAATGAGGATATCAACATGGGGGTGCTGGCAGGCATCATCATGGGTACGGTGGCGGGGCTTTTGTACAATCGCTTCAAGGCGATCAAGCTGCCGGACTATCTGGCCTTCTTTGGCGGGCGGCGCTTCGTACCCATCGCCACGGGGCTTGCCGGGGTGGTGCTCGGCATCGCCTTCGGCTGGGGTTGGCCGCCGATTCAACACGCCATCGATACCCTGGGCCACTGGTTGATCGATGCCGGCGCCATCGGCAAGTTCGTCTATGGTGCGCTCAATCGTCTGTTGATCGTCACCGGCCTGCACCACGTGCTCAACAGCTTCGTCTGGTTCGTGTTCGGCGGCTTCGGCGAGGCCACCGGTGATCTCAACCGGTTCTTCGCCGGTGACCCAACGGCGGGTGGCTTCATGGCGGGCTTCTTCCCGGTGATGATGTTCGGTCTGCCGGCCGCGGCGCTGGCCATGTACCACACCGCCGCCAAGGACCGTCGTGCCCAGGTCGGCGGCCTGTTGATGTCGCTGGCACTGACCGCTTTCCTGACCGGGGTGACCGAGCCCATCGAGTTCACCTTCATGTTCCTGGCACCGCTGTTGTATGCCTTCCATGCGGTGATGACCGGGATCAGCATGGCCTTGATGCAGTGGCTCGATGTGAAGCTTGGCTTTACCTTTTCGGCTGGGGCCTTCGACTACGCGTTGTCCTATGGCCTCTCGACCAACGGCTGGCTGATGCTGCCGGTCGGTGGCGCCCTGGCGGTGATCTACTACGTCGTGTTTCGCTGGGCCATCGTGCGTTTCGACCTGCCGACCCCCGGTCGTGAGGTGGAGCCGCAGGGCGCACGGACGGTGACGGCCGAAGAGCTCGGAGAGCGAGGTCCGGCATTTGTGACGGCCCTTGGGGGGGCAGCCAACCTGACGAGTGTCGGTGCTTGTACGACTCGCCTGCGCCTGGTGCTCGACGATCCCTCGCGGATCGACGAGGCGGCGCTCAAGGCGCTCGGATCCCGCGGCGTGATGCGCCTGGGCGGCGGCGGGGTGCAGGTCATCCTCGGCCCGATCGCCGACAGCGTCGCCGACGAGGTGCGTGCCGCCATGGCCGCGGCGGGGCTCGCCCCGGAGGCCGCCCGCCCGGCAGCTAGCGGTCAGACGGCGGGCACCGGCATACCGACGACGAGGCTCGCCCTGAGTCAGGAGCAGGCCACGGCCTGGCGGCAAGCGCTCGGCGGCGAAGATAATGTGCGGCGTTTTGAAGTGCGCGCCGCTACCCGGTTGCGGGTGGAGCTTAAGCGTGACGGCGGGCTCGATGAATCGGCGCTCCGTCAGTTGGGTTGCCAGGGCGTGATGCGTGTCGGTGACGGAATATGGCACCTGATCGTCGGGCGTGACGCCGAGGCGCTGGTCGGCGCCCTGGCCCTGGACGCCAGTGCTCGCTAGTACGAGTTGGGCACGACCTTGAATGGACAACGGCACGCCTTTCGGCGTGCCGTTGTCGTTGATACGCGCTAGCCTAGACGTCCTCTACGGACGGGCCCTAAGGACCAGGGCTCATCGGATTCACCTGCGGAGCCGCCATGACGCCACATCTGATCGTATCCGACCTCGACGGCACCCTGCTGGGGGCCAATCATGACCTGGCCGAGGTCACCGTCCAGACCCTACGTGAGCTGGCCGCCCTGGGACACCACGTGGCGCTGGCCTCGGGGCGCCATCATCTGGATATGCTGCCCTTCTGTGAGCGCCTGGGGGGCGATGTGCACCTGATCAGCAGCAACGGAGCCTGGACCTTCGACCCGGCGGGACAGCGACGCCAGGCCCGCTACCTGGCGCCGGCACTGGCCAGGGCGTTGATCGACCTGCCGCGCCCGCCACAGGTGCGTTTGAACCTGTATCGCGATAACGCCTGGTTGATCGACGACCACGCCCCGGGGCTCCTCGACCTGCACGATGCGACCGGTTTCGCCTATCAGGTTCAGGCCTCCCCGGAGATGAACGAGGAGGGCGTCGGCAAGGCGCTTTACATCGGCATGCCTGATGATCTCGCCCTGATCGAGGCCGAGGCACGAGAGCTTGCGGGCGAACAATTGCATATCACCTACTCGATGGCGCATTCCCTGGAGATCATGGCGGCCGGGGTCAACAAGGGCACCGCCGTCAGCGAGCTGCTCGACTATCTTGGCCTGCCTGCGACCCGCTGTCTGGCCTTCGGTGACAACCTCAATGATCGGGAGATGCTGGCGTTGGCCGGGGAGGCTCAGGTCATGGCCAATGCCCATCCGAGCCTGGCGCAGGACCTGCCCGAGTCCCGCGTTATCGGTCATCACCGCGACGCGGCGGTGGCGCTCTGGCTACGTGAGCGCTTCGCCCTCGACCGCTGATGCGGCCCGGCAAACCCTGCACGGCTAGCCCTTGAGTGTTTCCCGGGAGACGTCGCCGCCGTGGTTGTCGAGCCTGAGCGCGTCGAGGCCGACGTCGGTGACGTTGCCACCATGGTGCAATCGCCGGACCGGCCGCGGTTAGGTAGGCTTGGGGAAAGGCCATGCTGGCCGGCCTGGCCGGTCGGCATGCTCGCCCCGACAATAATGAAGCGCCGCCCATGACGAAGGTCCCCGATACGCTCATCGTGGTCGATGACGACCCCGAGATTCGCGAGCTGCTGGTCGACTATCTAGAGCGCCACGGCTTTCGCGCCTTGGCCGCCGAGGATGCCGATGCGCTCTATGCGTTGCTCGACACCCTGACGCCTGCGTTGGTCGTGCTCGACCTGATGTTGCCCGGCCAGGACGGCTTCGCCATCTGTCGCCGGCTGCGTGAGCAAGGCCAACTGCCGATCATCATGTTGACCGCCAGTGACGATCATACCGATCGTATCCTCGGGCTCGAGTTTGGCGCCGACGATTACTTGAGCAAGCCCTTCGACCCGCGTGAGTTGCTGGCGCGAATCAAGGCCGTTCTGCGTCGCTGTCGTCCTTCGGCCGGCCTCGCTCGGGCCGCTGAAGCGCGGATGGTGGCCTTCGGTGACTGGTCGCTGGACAGGGTCTCGCGGGAATTGATCGATGGTCGCGGCAAGCGATCGGCGCTGACCGGCGCGGACTTCCAGCTGCTGCAGGTCTTTCTCGAGCGTCCCGAACAGGTGCTGTCGCGTGAGGAGCTGTACCGTTTGACCCGGGGGCGTCCGGCGCCTCCCCTGGACCGCTCCATGGACGTGCACGTCTGCCGCCTGCGTCAACGCCTGGGGGACGACGCGCAGGACTCGCCGCTGATTCGCACCGTGCGAGGGGAAGGCTACGTGCTGGCCGCTCGCGTCGCGGCGGTCGCCTGAGTCATGGGGCAGTGGCCCGAGGACGATTCGCCATCACCACTGCGCCATTGGCGGCGCCGGGCCGCGAAGGCGCTGCCGCGCACCCTACGCGGGCGCTTTCTGTTGATCATGATCGTCGGCGTACTCGGGGCCCAGCTCGCCAGCTATGCCTGGTGGAGCGCCCAGGAGCGTGACGAGCAGCATGCGCGCCTCGATGACATGTCGCGCAATCTGGCCTACAGCGTGGCGTCCACGGTGCGCTTCTTTCGCTCATTGCCCCAGGCCTATCGCCATGTGGCGCTGGATCAACTGCGTGACATGGGGGGCACGCGGTTCTTCGTCAGCATCAACGACCATCGCCTGGCGGTAGACGATCTTGGTGACGGCCCCGAGAAAGCCCTGGTGGTCGATAACCTGAGACGGGTACTCAAGCGCGAGCTGGGGCTGTCCGAGGTCGAGGTCGAATTCTCGCGACCCGAGACATTGCGCCTGCTCAATGCCGAGGTACTGTTGACCGAAATGCCACCTCGCTGGGGCCAGCACAGCCTGCTCTCGGCTTCCTTCGATCAGCCGATCGTGGTCTTGCAGCTGGCGTTGGACGAAAGCCAGTGGCTCTATGTGGCGACCCTGATTCCCATGCCCGGCGTGCTGCGCCCCGCCCATTGGCTACTCGCCGGCGACCGGCTGTTCGTGCTGCTGGTGGTCCTGGCCACGGTGATGGGCCTTTCCGGGCTAGGCATCCGCAGCGCTACCCGAACCCTGGGGCGCCTGGCCGCCGCGGCACGGCGCCTGGGGGAGGATCTCGACGCGCCACCGCTCGGTGAGAACGGCCCCCAGGAAGTGGCGACCGCCGCCGCGGCGTTCAATCGCATGCAGCGGCGGCTTCAGCACCAGGTCGAGGAGCGCGAACGCCTGTTCTCGGCGATTTCCCATGACCTCAAGACACCCATCACCCGCTTGAGGCTGCGTGCCGAAATGCTCGACGACGCCCATCAGCGAGAGCGCTTCACCGCGTCTCTCGATGAGCTCGACTGTCTGGTGCGGGGGGCGCTGGAGTCGGTCAAGGGACTCGACATGCACGAGCGTGTTGCGTTGCTGTCACCGCGCACGATGTTGGATGATCTGGCTGAGGAGCTGGACCTGCATGGGGGCAAGATCGAGGTGCAGGGGCAGGCCGATCCGTGTTGGGTCAAGCCCCTGGCGTTCAAGCGCGCCCTGTCCAATCTGCTCGAAAACGCGATCTTCTATGGCTCGGAAGTCACGGTCAGCCTGGCGGACAAGGAAGGCCGGCTATGGGTACGTCTCATCGACCGCGGCCCTGGCATTCCCGCCGACCAGCGCGACAGGGTGTTCGAGCCCTTCGTGCGCCTGGAGCCCTCGCGCAGCCGCCATACCGGCGGCAGCGGTCTGGGCCTTGGCATCGCCCGGCATATCATCGTCTCCCACGGGGGTAGCCTGACCCTGGGGGAGGCGGCGGGGGGCGGTCTCGACGTCACCCTGAGCCTGCCGCGCCCAGGCCCCTTCGCCGAACAGGACCGCGGTATCGCTAACCACCTTGCGACGCGTCCGTCGGCCACGGCGGTCGGGGATAAGACTTTGTAGCAATTCATCGCTGCCGCCGCCAGAGGCCTTGGCGTAGGCTAGGCAGGCTAGCGAGTCTTATTCGATCCGGCGGTGGCCGGATTCTCAGCGACGGGAGACCTTGTCAGATGAACGTTCGTGATCCGGCCTTTCTCGAGCGCCACGTGCGCGACACCATGGCCTTCTATCACCCCCGAGCCATCGACCCCCATGGCGGCTTCTTTCAGTACTTCCGAGATGATGGCTCGGTCTATGACGCCGACCATCGTCATCTGGTCTCCAGTGCCCGCTTCGTGGTGACTTATGCGCGCTATGCCCGGCAGCACGCTCGCCAGGCAGATCAGGCCGAATACCGGCACTGGGCCCGCCACGGTCTCAAGTATCTCGAGCAGGCCCACTTCCAGACACGGCATCAGGGCTATGCCTGGACCCTGCGTCACGGCGAGGTAGAAGATGGAACCCACCACTGCTATGGCCTGGCCTTTGTCCTGCTGGCCTACGCCGAGGCCTTTCGCGCCGGTATTCTAGAGGCCCGCGAGGGCATCGCCCGTACCCATGCCCTGCTCGACAAGCACTTCTGGCAGCCTCAGTGGCAGCGCTTTGCCGACGAGGCCGACCCGCACTGGCACCTGTCTGACTATCGCGGCCAGAACGCCAACATGCATGGCTGCGAGGCGCTGATCAGCGCATTCGAGGCGACCGGGAACAAGCGCTACCTGGACCAGGCCATGGCCATCGCCGCGGCGATCACCGGGGCCAACCGTGACCATGTCCATGGCTGGATCTGGGAGCATTACGATACCCAGTGGCGACGCGATCTCGACTACAACCGCGACGACCCGAAGCACCTGTTTCGGCCGTGGGGCTACCAGGTCGGGCATCAAACCGAATGGGCCAAGCTGCTGGTGCTGTTATCTCACCATCGCGATGACGCCTGGCTGATTCCTACTGCCGAGCGGCTGTTCCTGAGCGCCGCCGATGCCGGCTGGGATCGCCACCACGGCGGCCTGGTCTACGGTCTCGACCTCGATGGCAAGGTCTGCGATGGCGACAAGTACTTCTGGGTCCAGGCCGAGAGCTTCGCCGCCGCCGCACTACTCGCCGAAGCCACCGGCAAGGCGGTGTACTGGCGCTGGTACGAGACGCTATGGGACTACAGCTGGCAGCATATGATCGATCATCGCTTCGGCGCCTGGTATCGCATACTGAGTGCAGAAAATCGGTCGTATTCCGATGAAAAGAGCCCCGCCGGAAAGGTCGACTACCACACCATGGGCGCCTGCCAGGATGTGCTGGCGGTGCTGGCACGAATGGCGCCTGGCCACGTATCCCGGCGCTAGCGCGGCGCCTGCCCAAGAGGCGCAGAGCCGCCGACGCGAAACCCGCCCCGTGGCTTGGCGTTGACGAAACCGAGGCGCAGGCCTTGAGCGTGCGCCATACGCCGAGCCGAGGCGCCGTTTCGATGGCCGGGAGGCAGCGTCGTTCTGTGCCAGGCAGGTCGTTCCGAGAAATGCGCCGCTAGACGGACCAGGTGACACACAAGAAGGCCGGGCTGATGCCCGGCCTTCTTGTGTGTTGGACGCCAGGGGGCGGGTTGGGCTTTTGCCGTCCTGGTCTTACGGCGGCTGAGCCTGACCTGGTCGATTTCAAGGCAAGAGTCCGTCGAAACTCGACGATTTTTCGAGCGACAAATTCAGCGTCATGATGGCAACTTGGGAGTGGGGCCTGTCGACGTTGACTAGGCTGGCGATGCTCTGATCGCCGTTTGTACGCCTGACGGATGTGCCCGCGAAGTGGTCGCCGTCGTCTTACTTGCGTCAGGCCGTTGGCGGGGGCTGCATGAGGCACAGCAATGAACTAGCTGGCTCGGCGTATATGGCCGCCCACCAGCCGAGGAGCTGTTTGGGAGGCACTGCGGAAGAAACCCGCCTGCCCGAGGCTTTGGTGAGTGTCGGCGCGATTGGCACAGCCAAATATTACAAGACCGTAATATCCCGGCAATACTATTCAGCACTTGTTAACCCCACAAGGGGCGAGGATTGGGCTAGCGTGTCAGGACATCCCTGGTGGTGATTCGGCCATGTCGGGGATCGACCCTGGCCGCAGGCCGGTCCCGTCCGCCGCGACGTCGGTCCCGCCCAGTGACGCACGATGAGTTCGATAACAATGATCAGGAGAGACGCCATGTCTGCCAAGCTTCCGTACGCTCGCCGCGCCCTCGGCGCCTTCGTTACCGCCGCTGCCGTGAGCGTCCCAGCCGCCCAGGCGGGGGAGGTTGAGGTGCTGCACTGGTGGACCTCCGGTGGCGAGGCCGAGGCGGTAGGTACCTTGCGCGACCTGCTCGAGAGCGAAGGCCATACCTGGAAGGACTTCGCCGTGGCCGGTGGTGCCGGTGACAGCGCCATGACGGTGCTCAAGTCCCGGGCGATGTCCGGCAATCCGCCGGCGGCGGCTCAGATCAACGGCCCCGAGATTCAGGAGTGGGGAGAGCTTGGCCTGCTGGCCAATCTCGATGCGGTGGCCGAGGAGGGCAACTGGGACGAGTTGCTGCCTGGTGTGGTCGCCGACATGATGCAACACGATGGCCACTACGTGGCGGTGCCGGTCAATGTGCATCGGGTCAATTGGCTGTGGGCCAACCCCGAGGTGCTCGCCGATGCCGGGGTCGAGATGCCGACCACCTGGGATGAGATGTTCAGCGCCGGTGAAGCGCTGCGCGAGGCCGGCTATGTGCCGCTCGCCCACGGTGGCCAGCCATGGCAGGACGCGACCATCTTCGAGTCGGTGGTACTGAGCCTCGGCGGGGCCGACTTCTACCGCGACGCCTTCGTCGAGCTCGACGAAGACAGCCTGAAAAGCGACACCATGATCGAGTCACTGTCGACCTTCAAGCGTCTGCGTGGCTTGATGGACGAGGGCATGCCGGGACGTGACTGGAACCTGGCCACCGGCATGGTGATCAACGGCCAGGCAGCGATGCAGATCATGGGCGACTGGGCCAAGGGCGAGTTCACGGCGGCCGATATGCAGGCGGGCAGCGATTACCTGTGCGCGGCGGTGCCGGGCACCGAGGACGCCTTCACCTTCAATATCGACAGTTTTGCCATGTTCAAGCTGGACGACGAGGCCGCTCAACAAGCCCAGCAGACCATGGCACGATTGGTACTGGAGCCCGAGTTTCAGCAGACCTTCAACCAGATCAAGGGCTCGATTCCGCCGCGCACCGATCTCGACATGAGTGCCTTCGATAGCTGCGCCCAGCAATCCATGGCCGACTTCCAGTCGTCCCGTGAAGCCAGCACTCTGGTGCCGAGCTTCGCTCACCGCATGGCCATGCGCAGCGATGTCCAGGGGGCCTTCTTCGACATCATCACCAACTATTTCAATGATGAGTCGATGAGCGCAGAACAGGCCGCCGAGCGCCTGGCTCAGGCTGCTAGCCTGGCGTTCTGATTCTCCTGCCGCACGCGCAACGCTCAGCCCGGCGTCCGACGACATGACGCCGGGCTGAGGGGCGCTTCCCGAGGTATTCGTGATGACGTCTTCTTCGACTTCTGCCGCCAGCCGCCGGGCGGCGAGCGGGCCCGTTCGCGGGCGACGCTCGAGCGGCGGTCTACTTCAGGCCTGGCTGCCGCGCCTGGTGCTGGCGCCTTCGGTCGCCGTGTCGCTGTTCTTCGTCTACGGCTTCATGATCTGGACGTTCGTGCTGTCGTTGACGAGCTCGCGCATGCTGCCGAGCTACGACTTCGTCGGCTTCGGCCAGTACGCCCGACTCATGGCCAATGAACGCTGGTGGGTCGCGGCCTCCAACTTGGCGGTGTTTGGCGGCCTGTTCGTCGCCATCTGCCTGGTGCTGGGGGCCGTGCTCGCTATCCTGCTCGATCAGCGCATCCGCCAGGAAGGGGCGCTACGTACCCTGTATCTCTATCCCATGGCGCTATCGTTCATCGTGACTGGCGTGGTCTGGAAGTGGTTGCTGAATCCGGGGCTAGGCATTCAGGCGATGGTTCGCGGCTGGGGCTTCGATGACTTCGCCTTCGACTGGCTGGTGCGCTCGGATATGGCGGTCTACACCCTGGTCATTGCCGCGGTGTGGCAGGCCTCGGGCTTTGTCATGGCGCTCTTTCTGGCCGGGTTGCGCGGCATCGATGACGCGATCCTCAAGGCCGCCCAGCTCGATGGCGCGAGCCTGCCGCGCATCTACTGGAGGGTGATCATGCCGTGCCTGCGCCCGGTGGTGTTCAGCGCGGTGATGATCCTCTCCCATATCGCGATCAAGAGCTTTGACCTGGTGGTCGCCCTGACCGGCGGCGGCCCTGGGTATGCCTCGGATCTACCGGCCACCTTCATGTATGCCCACGCCTTCACGCGGGCCCAGATCGGGCTCGGCTCCGCCAGCGCCATGCTGATGCTTGGCGGCGTGCTGGCGATTCTGGTGCCGTACCTGTTCAGCGAACTGAGGAGCCGGCGTCATGACTAGCCAGGTCAGAGACAACGTGATTCGGCGTCGGACGCCCGGCGCCAAGGTGCTGCGCTTGATCCTGTATGCGGTGCTGGTGGTGGCCGCCGCGGCCTACCTGTTGCCGCTGGTCGTCATGCTGCTGACCTCGATCAAGCCGCTTGAAGAGATCACTCCGGGCACCCTGCTGTCGCTGCCGAGTGATCCGACCCTGGCACCCTGGATCAAGGCCTGGGGTGAAGCCTGTACCGGCATGCGCTGCGAAGGCGTCGGGGGCTATTTCTGGAACTCCTTCGCGATCGTGATCCCGGCGGTGATCATCGCAACCGCCATCGGCGCGCTAAACGGCTACGCCCTGACCAAGTGGCGCTTTCGGGGCTCGGAGCTGGTGTTCGCCATGATGCTGTTCGGCTGCTTCATCCCGTTTCAGGTGGTGCTGCTGCCCATGGCCCAGACCCTGGGTTGGCTGGGACTGGCCAGCTCGCGCTCGGGCCTGGTGCTGGTGCACGTGGTGTTCGGTATCGCCTTCACGACGCTGTTCTTCCGAAACTTCTACGTCTCGATACCCGACGAGCTGGTGTCCGCGGCCAAGCTCGATGGCGCCGGCTTCTTTCGCATCTTCTGGCGCATCCTGCTGCCGGTGTCGGCGCCGATCATCGTGGTCTCGGTGATCTGGCAGTTCACCCAGATCTGGAACGACTTCCTGTTCGGGGTGGCCTACTCGGGTCACGACACCCAGCCGGTGACGGTGGCGCTCAACAACCTCGTCAACACCTCCACCGGGGCCAAGGAATACAACGTCGATATGGCCGCCGCCATGATTGCCGCGGCGCCGACGCTGGTGGTCTACGTGCTGGCCGGCAAGTACTTCGTACGAGGCCTGACCGCCGGGTCCGTCAAGGGCTGAGGGCACGCCGGGAGAGCCAGAAAAGCACGCCGGTTGATCGGCGCTCAGGCCCGGCCTGGCGCTCACCACCGGATGACCGGGCAACGATGACCGCCTGGAAGCCAGCGCCGGCTCCAGGCACGAACCATAAGCGAGACCCCCCATGTCAGCATTGGAGATTCGCCACGTCTGCAAGGACTTCGGTACCACTCAGGTGCTCAAGGACGTCAACATCGCCATCGATTCCGGCGAGTTCTTGATTCTGGTCGGCCCTTCGGGGTGCGGCAAGTCGACCTTGATGAATGCCATCGCCGGGCTCGAACCGGTGACCGCCGGTGAGATTCATATCGGCGGCGAGGACATCACCTGGCGCACCCCCGCCGAGCGGGATATCGCCATGGTGTTCCAGTCCTATGCCTTGTACCCGAGCATGACCGTGCGCGGCAACATCGCCTTCGGCCTGGAAATGCGCAAGGTCCCGAAGGCCAGCCGCGAGGCCGCCGTCGAGCGAGTGGCGGATCTGCTGCAGATTTCGCACCTGCTGGAGCGCAAGCCTTCTCAGCTTTCCGGCGGCCAACGCCAGCGTGTGGCGATGGGCCGCGCCCTGGCGCGGGAGCCGCAGATCTATCTGTTCGACGAGCCCCTGTCGAATCTCGACGCCAAGCTCAGGGTCGAGATGCGCACGGAAATCAAGAAGCTCCATCAGCGTTTGAAGACCACCATCGTCTACGTCACCCATGATCAGATCGAGGCGATGACGCTTGCTGATCGCATCGCGGTGATGCGCGATGGCCGCGTGCAGCAATTGGGCACCCCCGACGAGATCTATAACGACCCGGTCAACGTCTTCGTCGCCGGTTTCATGGGCTCGCCCTCCATGAACTTCGTTACCGCCACCCTCGAAGGCGTCGCCGGCGATTACCGGCTGAGCATCGCTATCCCCGGCGGCGAGCCGTTGAACCTGCCCTGGCCCGCCGAGCGAGAGAGCGCCGGCCTCGCCGAGCGCATCGGGCAAGCGGTGCTGCTTGGCCTGCGCCCAGAGCATTTCAGCGAAGAAGACACCCGGCTGTCGGGTCAGGACCTTGGCGAGCCTTTCAGCGCCACGGTCAACGTGGTGGAACCGACCGGGGCCGACATCTTGATGAATGTTCCCCTCGGCGAGGCCGAGGTGACGGTGCGAGTCGGTCCGGACTGTCGTGTGGTCCCGGGGGAGGTGGTCAGGCTGCGTGTGGACATGCGCCGCGCCGTGCTGTTTGACCCGGCCAGCGAGTCTCGGCTGGCGTGAGGTCTGTCAGGGACAGCCGTGAGCGGTGAGGTAGACAGCCCTGAGCGGTGGTATAGACAGCCGTGAGCGGTGAGGTAGACAGCCGTGAGCGGTGGTATAGACAGCCGTGAGCGGTGGTATGGACAGCCGTGAGCGGTGGTATAGACAGCCCTGAGCGGTGATATAGACAGCCCCGAGCCGCTCCGACGGCGCCCCTGGGGCGATGCACAGATACGAGCGAGGACACCGTCATGAGTGATTTGCTTATCGATGCCGATAGCCCGCTGGACCGCACGCTTGCCGCGGACCCCGAACGCCTTGGGCAAGCCATTGCGGCGGCCAAGCGCGAGCTGCGCGAGCGAATCGGCGACGTTCGTGGTGCTTTCGCCAAGGCCGAGGCCGACGTGCTGGCTCAGGTCGAGCGAATAGGCGCCGAGCGGGGACGCGGCGTGCATCCTATACCGAGGCTTCTGGCCGATGACGTGATCGCGGGGCGCATCGGTGATGTCGACCGGGCGCGGCTGAAGGAGCGTGGTGCCTGCGCCATCGCCGGCGTTTTCGATCCCGACCGTGTGACGGGGTGGAATGCCGACGTCGGCGATTACCTGGCGCGTAATCGCTTTTTCGACCGCCTGGCTAACGCCGCAGAAGACAATTACTTCGGCGAGCTCAAGCAGGGTAAACCGCAGATCTACGGGCTCTACTGGTCGCGGCCCCAGGTTCTCGCCCGGCAGGACGCGCGTCTGAACAAGGTTCAGATCTTTCTCAACCGGTTGTGGCAGGCCCACGGCGAGTTCGATCCGAGCCGCATGACCAGCTACGCCGACCGCCTGAGGCGCCGGCCTCCAGGCTCCCAGAGCCTGGGGCTGTCGCCCCATGTCGATGGTGGCTCGGTGGAGCGCTGGCTCGATGGCCACTTTCGCTACGTCTACCGCGACGTCTTCGCCGGGCGCCCCGGGGCCTTCGATCCCTTCGATGCGCGAGGACGCACCCGGGTCGGGGAATTCTCTTCTCCGGCGGTGTGTTCGATGTTTCGTACCTTTCAGGGCTGGACGGCGCTGACACCGCAGCGAGCCGGCCAGGGCACGCTGAACCTGATCCCCATCGCCAATGTGATGAGCTATCTGCTGCTCAGGGCCTTGCAGGACGATGTGCCGGAAGACGAGCTGTGCGGCGCCAAGCCGGGCAGGGCCCTGTCGGTCGACCCCAGATGGCACGCACCGCTGTTGGAAGCGGTGACGCCGATCCCGGATCTTGCGCCCGGCGATACCATCTGGTGGCACTGTGATGTGGTCCACGCGGTGGACCCGGAACACGGCGGAGACTTCGACTCCAACGTGGTCTACATTGGATCGGCCCCCTGGTGTGACAAGAACGCAGCCTATCTGGAGGGGCAGTGGCAAGCCTTCCTCACAGGGCGGACGCCACCGGATTTCGCCGCGGACGACTTCGAGGTGGATTTCGACGGACGAGCGGGGCTCGACGACCTGACCGAGCTGGGGCTGGCTCAGCTCGGGCGCTAGATGCGCGGTGGCGACGTCGACGCGCAGGCGAAGGTGGTGGCGTGAAGGGTGTCTACTGGGCTCGGGGCTCGGGGCTCGGGGCTCGGGGCTCGGGGCTCGGGGCTCGGAGTCGCAGATTACGCGCGCACGCCATCGCGATATACGGCGGGCGTTGGTTGCCCGCTGGTCGGCTGACCCTAACGGCCGGGTCAGTCCTTCTTCGGTGTTTCCATCCGTCTAAGCTGTTGCCACAGCTCCTTGCGCAGGTCACCGAGGCGCGGGCGCTGGTCGGGGCGGAAGGCCAGTGGCCGGGTCAGGCGCTGGGTGCGCAGGCCGAGCCTTGCGCCCAGTAGCCCGACGCCAAGCCCTTGGGCTGCGCGGGTCGACATTCGCCCGGCCAGGTCCAGCGACAGCATCTGCATGCTGGCGTCGGCGGCAAGCTCGGTGGCGCCGGCGAAGGCCATTTGATAGAGCACGCTTCTGAGCAGGCGCAGCCGGGCGCTGTAGCCAAGCTCCAGGCCGTACAGGCGACACAGGCGGTCGATCATGGCCAGATGGCGCCACGCCACCAGGCCCATGTCGACCAGGGTCAGCGGGCTGACGGCAACCATCACCGCGGTTTCTCCGCTCATGCGTGAGATCAGCCGCCGGGCTTCCCTGTCGCGGGGTGCCAACAGGTGATGATCGACCAGGGCGGCGAGGTCCTGGCCATCGTGGTGGGGCTCGCGGGCGGTCTCGAAGGCCTGCCAGTGGGGGTGGTCGTCATGCAGCTTGAGCTGGCGCTTGAGGCGCCCGACCAGGGCCATGGCGTCCTTGGGCGAGCGCTGTGGCAGCTCGGCCAAGTCCTGGCGCAGCACATCGTGACGCTTGAGACGCTTGAGTCGGGTTAGCTCTCGCGTTAGCGCCAGGCCGCCAAGCCCAATGGCGCCAAGCCCCAATAGCTGCCAACCGGTGGCAATAAGATCACCGCCAGCAAGCGTCGCCGGTACCCCGGTGGCAAGCTCTGCGGTGCCGAGCCCAAGACACCCGGCGAGTATGGCAAGCACGCCCCAGCGGCGCTTGCGCGGTCGCGACAGGATGCGGTCGAGATCGGGGTTTTCGGCCGAGGGCTCCGGGGCGGCCGGTGTCAGGGCTCGGCTTTCCTGGTCCTCGGCGAAGTGCACCCGGGGCCTCGGGTCTGCCTGGGCGATATCGTCGTCGGCGAAGCGCACGCCGGGGCGCGGGTCGTCGCCGGAAGAAGCGGGTGTCATCTGAGCTTGTCTCCAATCAGCCAGTCGAGGGCGGCGTCCATGCGGATATGAGGCAGGGCGCCGGGCGTGGCCGGCAAGGGGCGATAGGCGCCGAAGTCGAAGCCCTGGCGTGCCCAGAAGCTGGCGTCGGGCAGGTGCGTCGGGACTTCGCCGGGGAAGCTCAGCAGCGGCTCGCCGGTCAAGCTGGTGCCCTTGAGGGCCGGTGTGGTGCGGCCCTGATGGTTCACCTCACGGGCTTCGGTCGCCCGAATGGCCGCCAGTGAGAACGCCTTGACCGGAATATTGGCGTACTTGAGGTTCTTCAAGGGCTCGGCCAACAGGGCCTCGAGCAGCGATACCAGGCGCGTGTGCTGTTCCGGGGTGACATGGTCGGCCTTGGTGGCGGCGATGGCCAGTCGGTCGATGCGTGGGGTGAACAGCCGCGAGAACAGGCTGCGGCTGCCGTAGTTGAAGCTCTGCATCAGCCGGGTGAGCGCCTGGGAAAGATCCTCGAAGCGCTCGGGGCCGGCGTTGAGCGCGCCGAGCACATCGACCAGCACGATCTGACGATCGAAGCGGCGAAAGTGTTGACGATAGAAGGGCCGCACGATGTGGCTCTGGTAGTAGCCGAAGCGCTTGGCGAGCGTCGCGTAGACGCTGGTGTCGGGCAGTGCCGATAGCGTCTCCGGTGTCCAGTCGTTGAGCCCCGTCAGCGGAAAGAACTGCAACACCGGTGCGCCATCGAGCTCGCCGGGCAGCAGGAACCGGCCCGGCTGCAGATTCGAGAAGCCGGCTTCTCGGGCCGCTCTGAGGCCCTTGGCATAGTGTTCACTGATGGCGGCAAGGCGTGCCTCGTCGGCATCGTCGTCCGGGGCGAGGGTGGCCATCTCGGCGCGCCAGTCGGCGAGCATGTCGCGACGGCTGAGCCCTACGTCGTCGATCTGGGCGCGGCTCCAGCTGAGGAAGTCGTGCTCGAGCAGGGGCAGGTCCAGCAGCCATTCGCCGGGGTAATCGAACAGGTCGAGGGTCAACTCCGCGGTGTCCGGTCGCAGCCAGCCCTGGCTGCCGGGGCGGTAGCGGATCTTCAGGCGCAGTTCGCTGATGCCCTTGGTGGGCTTTGGCCAACTCGGCGGCGATTCTGCGAGGGCTGCCCGGGCCTGATCGAAGGGAAAGCGCGGCACGCCAAGATCCTGCTGCGCCACCCGCTGGGCGCCGAGCAGGCGCCCCTCGCGACTGGCGCCAAGCAGGTCCAGACGTGCCTCGAGCCCTGCGTGGCGCAGCTGATCCACCAATGAGGTCAGAAAGGCCGTCTTGCCGGCGCGGGACAACCCGGTGACCGCCAGGCGTAGCTGGCGGTCGCGTCCGCGTTCTATCAGGTCGATCAGGTCTCGGGTCAGGTCCTGGGGCATGCACGCATCCGCTGGCGAAGGTCAGCCCCTAATCTGCGGGTCGGCGCGGCGGAAAACAAGGGACCGAGTGGCCAACCAGACTAGCGGAAGGGCACTAAAGGGCACCAGCCAGGCATTCAGGTTCGCCCAGCCGACGAGGTTGACCAGAGGGCCGGCGACGAGCGCCGTGAGGGCGACGACGGAGAACACCAGAAACTCGTTGGTGGCCTGGGTCTTGGCCTTCTCCGCTGGGCGGTAGCACTCGGTGACGAGCCCCGTCGCGGGCAGAAAGGTGAAGTTCCAACCGACGCCGAGCAGCACCAGGGCGATGTTGAAGCCTGTCAGTCCCGGTATCCAGCGCGCCGTCAGGGCGCTGGCAATTAACAGCACGCAACCGATGGCGATCATGCGCTGGGCGCCGAGCCACGCGGTCAGGCGCCCGGTGACGAAGGACGGGGCGAACATCGCCAGCACATGCCACTGAATCGTCATCGAGACATGGTTAAAGCCATGGCCTGCGTGGGCCATGGCCAGCGGCGTCGCGGTCATCGCCAGGTTCATGACGCCGAAGCCGACCATGGCCGCGAGCACCGCGAGGATGAAGTTGGGCTGCGCCACGATGGCCGCGAGTGGCCGAGCGTCGCCGGCCTGGGTGTCCACCGGATCCGCCGGCAGGCGGGTCACGCTCAGTACCGCAAGGGCGATCAGGTACAGGGCACCGAGGCCGATAAAGCTGCCAAGGAACGGGGTCGTGGCGATGTCCTGGCTATGACGGGCAAGCCAAGGGCCGAAGAACGCCGCCAGCACGCCTCCGCCCATGACCAGGCCGATGGCGCGGTCCTTGGCCGCGGCCGGTGCGGCCTCGACGGCGGCGAACCGATAGAGTTGTCCGAAGCCGATGCCGACGCCGATCGCCGTGGTGGCAAGCGCAAACAGCCAGAAGCGGCCGCCGGCCAACGCCAGCACGGCAAGGGCGGTGCCGGCCAGGCCGACCAGGTTACCGAGCACGAAGCCCCGGCGTCGCCCCAGTCGGGCCATGATCAGCGAGGCGGGAATGGTCGCCAGCATCAGCCCGAGCCACTGAGTGGCCACCGGCAGTGTGGACAGCCAGGCATTGGGTGCCAAGCGCTCACCCAGCAGCGGCGATACGCTGATCAGCAGGATATTGCCGCTCACCAGCAACGCCTGGCACAGCGACAGCAGGGTAACGCTCAAGGGTAGAAAGGGAGACTTGGCGGATGTCATGCGGGATTCCTGTCGTGGGCCGGAGAGGGTGAGCCATTGGTTGCACGCTGTGGCGCCGCGGCGGGGCCGAAGCGTGCGTGGTAAATCGAGGGTGAGACGCCATAGTGGCGATGGAACAGGCGGCGCAGCTGCTCGGGGCCGCCGAGTTGCCAGCGGCTTGCCAGACGCGCCAGCGAGACCTGCCCTGCGGCTAGCTCTTGGCGCGCCGCGTCGAGCCGTAGCCGAGTGAGATACTCTCCCGGGGACTGGCCGAGCTGTTGCCGGAACAGGCGCGACAGGTGTCGGGGCGTCACCGCCAGGCGTTCGGCCATGGAGGCGAGATCGTGCGCCGCCCCGGGGTTGGCGAGCAGTTCATCGATCAGCGGGCGCAGGCGTCCGCCGGCCTGGGCCTGGTGGGCCAGGGGGCCGCTGAACTGAGATTGGCCGCCCGGGCGGTGCAGGAACATCACCAACTCGCGGGCCACTCGCGCGGCCAACGACGATCCATGGTCGGCCTCGACCAGCGACAGGGCCAGATCGATGCCGGCGGTAACGCCGGCGCTGGTGTAGCGTCCGTCGTCCTCGACGTAGAGCGCGTCGGGGTCCACGTCGATGAACGGGTAATGGCTGCGTAGCGTGTCGCAGTGGCGCCAGTGGGTGGTGGCGCGACGACCATCGAGCAGGCCGGCCTCGGCCAGCAGGAAAGCACCGCTACAGATCGCACCAAGACGCCTGACGGACGGCGCCAGGCGGCGTAGCCGGTCGAGCGAGGCGGCGCGCCGGGTCTCGGCGAAGACGCCGCTGCCGCCGACCACCAAGAGGGTATCCGGCGGGCCCAGCTCGGCAAGACCGGCATCGTCGAGGTCCGCGACCACGGACAGGCCGCCGTTGGTCGGCAGGGCGCCTCGGGCGTCGGCCAGCAGGTTGAGCCGATACAACGGCTGCGCGCTGAGATCGTTGGCGCTGGCGAAGACCTGCCAGGGACCGCTGACGTCGAGCAGCTGGCAGCCCGGATAGGCCACCAGAACGACATGGCGGCAGGGGCTGCCGGCGCCGGCCGCCGTGGGATCGGGTGGGGCATGGTAGGCGGGAAAGCGAGACATGACAGGCCCTTGAGCAACGACAGGAGCCTTGAGTGTGGCGCGAGGCAGAGATGTCCGCAATGACCTATATCCCACCGATATGGACATGGGGCGCGCCCGTCATGCCCTCGGCCTGGCTACCTGGCCCGCGCCAACGACGGCGTCGCAGCGGCGAAGAACGCCCCGAGGGCGAGTCGAACCGCCTCGGTGTCCTCGGTGCTGGGCGAGGGAGAGGAAGAAGGTGAGGGCACGTAGCTGAATTGCACGCTGTGAATGCCCAGCGTCGATAGGGCATGGGTGAGATACGGCGTGAGAAAATCGGGTTGCCTTGCATTGTCTCCAGTGCACTGCGCTCCTGCGCGGGTTACCACCAGGGTCGGGCGGTCCTTTAGGGTGCCAACCTTGCCGTGTGGTGTGGCGATGAAGCTGCGGTCTTTGCGCAGTACGTAGTCGATCCACAGTTTGAGTGCCGCAGGAACGGTAAAGTTGTGCATGGGAGTTGCGATCACCAGGATATCGCTCTGCTCCAACTCCTGGATTAGTGTCTCAGAGCAGGAAAACTCACCGGCGTCTGGCGGTGCCGATGTGCAGACGGCTTGCGCGTAGCCTGCCGAGAGCGGCGGCAGCGGTGCACGGGCGAGATCACGCGTCAGTGACGAGAAGCCGTGGTGGCGCGACACGACGTCATCGACGGCGTGCTGCGCCAGTCGCGTGCCGAGAGAGTCAACGGAGTGTGGGCTGCAGGACAGCAGGAGGATGCGGCTCATGGGTATCGTCTTCTGAGGTAGATGGGGGCCAGGCCACGCTTCGTGCCCCCCTGTCCAACAGGAATCGCACGTTGGCGTTGTGGCGGGTGGCACTTGGTCACCACGGCGGCAAAGGATCGCGCTACGTGGTGGCGTACGGAAAGGGGCCAACCAGTGCCGAGAGTTGGCCCGTTGTATCGATGTATCGTCACGTGTGGCGTCGGATGAGCTCCTCAAGGTGTTGGCAGCTGCTGTGAAGGACCGCCTCCGACAGGTTGGTCACGCCCAGGAGCAGCCCGCTTCTGGCCTCGTCGCTATCGGCATACCAGGAAGACAACGGCGCCAGGCCCAGCGTTTCGCCCGCCTCGGCGATTCGAATATCGTCGGTGCCGTCCGGCAGCGTCAGCGGCAACGACAGTCCGGCCATGCTAGTGGGCGACAGCCGTGGGCCCAGCGTGTGAAGCAAGCCGTCGCGCCGCTGCGCATAGAGTCGTTTCATGCGCCGGATATGGCGAAGGTAGTGACCATCACGCATGAAGGCCGCCACCGCCAACTGGGTCGCAAGCGATGAGGCCGGCGATAGCGCCGCAGCGACGTCGCCGGCGAGGCAGGCCAGCGCCGATGGCACGACCATGAAGCCGAGCCGCAGGGTGGGGCTGATGGTCTTGCTGAAGGTCCCGACATGGATGACGCGTCCGTCGACGTCCAGAGAGGCCAACGCCGGCGCCGCCTTCCCCCCGAGCTTGAGTTCACTGAGGTAGTCATCTTCGATGATCCAGGCCCCTGACGCGGCTGCCCATTCGAGTAGTTCGCGGCGTCTGGTCGGCGAAAGCGGCATGCCAAGCGGTGCCTGCTGGCCGGCCGTGACAATGGCCAGAGACGCGTTGGGGGCCCGTGCTCGTCCTTCGGCGACATCGATCCCTTGGCTGTCGACGGGGATGGGGACCGGCGTATAGCCAGCTAGCGCTATTGCCCGGCGCGTCAGCGGGTAGCCAGGGTTCTCCACCCACACCTGTCGGGTGCCAAGCCCAAGCGTGTGCAGGGCAAGGCCGAGTGCACCGGCGTAGCCCGTGGTGATGATGACCTGGTCGGGGGAGCACTGCAGGCCACGGGCCACCGGCAGATACGCCGCAATTTCCTTGCGCAGGACCACGTCCCCTCGAGGGTCGAGGTAGCGCGTGGGCTCCATGGCGGCCTGGCGTGAATGGCGAACGACGGTGCGAGACCACACCTGGTACGGAAACATGTCCGTGGCCGGAACACCGATCTGAAAGGGCTTTGGCGGGGTGTCGAAGTCACGATAGAGCTCCGGCAGGGGCAGTCGCGTAGCGACGTTGTCAAGGCCGGACTGAACCGCGGGTAGCGGGCTTGCAACGAAGGTTCCCGCGGCGCCACGAGCGACGATCAACTGCTCGTCGGCCAGGCGTTCATAGGCGGCCTTTACCGTGCCTCTGGCAACGCCCAGTTGGATGGCGAGGTCACGCCAGGAAGGGAGGCGTGCGCCGCCATAGAGATGACCCGCGCGGATCGCGCTGGCAATGCTGTCGTGTATCTGCTCGGTGAGCGGACGTCGATGGCAACGATCAAGGTCAATGTGAAGAGGATTCATGCGTCATGGTATAGCGATAACGAACATTCTTGGTACTTTTTTCGGCACTGTGCGGCGCCCAAACTAGGCCCGATTTCGTCATTCTTCATTCACCAATGCCGCCGTGCAGGGCAATAAGGGACACCATGATGGCAATGCGAACACCTAGGATTGGGTATGGGCTGTTGCTGGCGCTGATGGTCAGCAGTCTTGGCACCATCTCTGTGGCAGACGCCGCCGGTGAGACACAGAGTCAACCGCCGGCAATCGAAGACTACGATCTGGATGCCGAAGGTGAACGCCGCGCCAAGAGTGCCGGCGAGTCTCTGGTAGGACAACCAGGCCCCGATGTCACGGTCACAACGCTGGATGGCGAGCAGATCGCGCTGTCTGAGCTGTACGGTGACAAGCCCGTGTACCTGAAATTCTGGGCGACCTGGTGCGTGCCCTGTCGTCAGCAGATGCCCGGGTTCCAGACAATATATGAAACGTACGGCGATGATATCCAAGTCATCGCGGTCAACACCGGTTTCAGCGATACCGCCGAAGCCGCGCGCAAGTATCGTGAAGAGATCGGCCTTGGCATGCCTATCACGGTCGATGATGGCACCCTCGCCGACGCCTTCAATCTGCGGGTTACCCCGCAGCATGTGCTCATCGATCGTAGCGGGCATATCGCCTATGTCGGACACCTGGATGATCAGGAGTTCGAGGATGCCCTTCGCCAGGTCGTGCAGGGTGACGCTGGCGATAGTGATACCGACGGTGTCGGTACCGCGGGCGTGGCGGCGCTGGACATTGGCGATAGCGTCGATGGGCTCACGCTTGGCACGCTGTCAGGCGACGTTGTCACCTTGTCCGCCGCTGACAGCGACAAGCCCCGTGCCGTCGTGTTCTTTGCCCCGTGGTGTGAGTGGTATCTGGAGCAGAGCCAGCCGCAAACCTCCCAGGCGTGCGGCCGCGTACGTGAAACCGTCGAGGCGTTAGCCAAGCAAGGTAACGTCGACTGGATCGGGGTTTCGTCCGGACTTTGGACGTCGCAGCAGGACCTTGAGGATTATCGCGAATCCAGTGATATCCGCATCCCCCTTGCCCTCGACGCCAGCGGAGACGTCTATCGCTTATTCGGCGTGCAACAGATTCCCACCGTCGTGCTGATCGATGGCAGTGGACGGGTGGCCGAGAGGCTCGGCCCCGAGGATACGGCGTTGGCCGACGCCATACAGCGTGTCGTTACCCCATGACATCACCCTGTCGCTAGACCGATTGTCGATACCGATATCCACTCGATGGAGACGCCCATCCATGATGGGCGTGCGACTCATGCCGATCACTATAGTTCGCTGTTTTGTCACGGTGCGTCTGCTGGCGTTGGTCGCTGTCGTAGGTGTGCTGACCCTGATGCCGATAAGAGACGTGGTGGCGCAAACCTCTCTTGTGGGGTCGGGCGATGTGATGATCCAAACGTCACTCGTGGCCGAGAGTACTCGCCCGGCCGCGGGAGAACAGACGACGATTGCCATCGTCATGCAGCCTCAGAATGGTTGGCACGGCTACTGGAAACAGCCAGGAAGCGTAGGGCTTTCGCCACAGTTTTCCTGGCAACTGCCAGAGGGCATGACGCCAGAAGAGCCACGTTACCCGGTCCCCGAGACCCTGCTCATCGGCGGCTTGATGAACCATGTCTATGAGCACCCTTACGCCATTTTAGTACCACTGAATGTGCCGGATACTCTGGATGAGGGGACGACGATTCCCGTTCGTGTCGATCTTCAATACCTGGCCTGCCGCGAGGATGCCTGCATCCCTGAACGGGCGACACTATCGACGGAACTGTCCGTCGGCGATGGCGCAATATCGCCCCAGCACCAAGCCGATTTCAACCGCTGGCGCCAAGCGTTACCGCGACCGCTGGGCGCGCGAGCGACCTACTCCCTCGCGGGCGATCGCCTGCGTATTTCTCTTCCCTTGCCGGCCGGCGTCGAGCTCGACCAACCTCATCTCTTTGTCGCCAGTGAGGGGGCGGTTGATCCGGCCGCCAAGCAGGACTTCAGGCGCCGGGGGGATGAGCTGATCGTCGAGACGACGGCGGGCGAGACATCGCCCGAGCCTCTTGAGGCGGTCGTGACGCTTGCCGGGGGAACGGGGTTGGCCTTTCAGGCGGATCCTGGCCCCGTCCCTTTGCAGGGCAGCGCTGAGGGTGTCGCCGGTGGGCCACCGGGAAGCGGCGATGAGGCTGGCGCGAAGGCGGGCGAGAGGGCGGTTCTTGGTGTGATGCTGACGGCCCTGCTCGGGGCGATAGCCGGTGGGGTCTTGCTGAATATCATGCCCTGTGTCTTTCCCATTCTTAGCCTCAAGGTGCTGAGTCTGGCGAGGCTGTCCGGTGGCCCTCGTGAGGCGAGGCGAGAAGCCCTAGCCTACAGTGCAGGAGTCGTCGGGGTGTGCGTGCTGCTCGGAGCAGGGATTCTTGCCTTGCGTGCGGCTGGCACCCAGGTGGGCTGGGCCTTCCAGTTGCAGGATCCGCGCGTCATCGTCGGGCTGACGCTGCTGATCACGGCAATTGCCTTCAATCTGGCGGGACTTTTCGAGCTCGGTGGATTCAATGGCGGTGCTCGGCTAGCCGAGAAAGGCGGCGCCGGCGGGGCGTTCTGGACCGGTGTGCTGGCGGCCTTCGTCGCGACACCCTGCTCGGGGCCGTTCATGGCGACCGCACTGGGAGCGGCAATATTGCTGCCGGCCCCAGCGGCGCTGACGGTCTTCGCGGGGCTGGGGGTTGGCATCGCTCTGCCGTTTCTGATCATCGGTTACTTTCCCGCACTCCGTCGCAAGCTGCCGCGTCCTGGTCCCTGGATGCAGAGCGTTCGGCGGTGTCTGGCCATTCCGATGTTGATCACCGCACTGGCGCTGTTCTGGGTATTGGGACAGCAGCTTTCCAGTGACGGCGTGGTGGCGACCCTGGGCCTGGTCATGCTGCTGGTGCTCGGGCTATGGCTGACTGGACTGCGCCAGCGTAATGGAAATCGCTGGGCCTGGGGGCCGTCAGCGGTAGCGGCCGTGATGGCGTTGAGCGCGGGGTGGCTCGTCCCGGCGGCGTTCTCTGCACCCTCGGGGAGCGCCGACGAGACCCTGCAGCGGGTGGCGTTCGACGAGAGCCGCCTTGAGGCACTGCGCCAGCAGAGTACGCCGTTGCTGCTGTACTTCACGGCAGACTGGTGTGTCACCTGCAAGATCAACGAGACGAATGCCATCGATCGCCAGGCGACGCGTGAGGCCTTTCGGCAGGCCGGCGTGACGACCATGGTGGGAGATTGGACCAATGGCGACCCTGCTATGACGGCCTTCCTCAATCGGCATGATCGAACGGGGGTGCCACTCTATCTGTGGTACGCCCCCGGGGCCGAAAACCCCAGGGTGCTGCCGCAATTGCTTACACCGATGCTACTCGCTGACTTGGCGGCGCAATGACATGCGTGGGCCAATGCCGCCTGTCGTGTTCTCGTGAAGGAGTTCGTAATGAAGAAACTACCATCGATGGCGCTGTCACTGGTCGCTCTTATCGCCGCTGCACCGCCTTGCCTGGCGCATGAGAGCGTCGCGGATGCGTCGGAAGAGGCGTCGAGGGAGACGGTCAAAGAGGAATTTCGCTATGCCATCCCGACGATGCCGGGGAAAGTTGTCACCAGCCTCTCGGTCGAGTACCCGCCGGGGGCGTCGACACCGCCCCATCGGCATGGTGACGCCTTCGTCATCGGCTATGTGCTGGAAGGCTCGATCCGGAGCCAGGTAGACGGCGAGATGACGGTCTATGGCGTCGGTGAAAGCTGGACCGAGCGTCCCGGCGCCTCCCACGAGGTGAGCGAGAACGCCAGTGACACGCAGCCTGCCAAGATGTTGGCCATCTTCGTCTCGGACGCAGAACAGCAGGCACTCGTGGAAATGCCCGAATAGGGGCGGCGAGGCCATCACGCCCGGCCTAGGCCGGGCGTGATGGTGGCGAGTCGACGGTCGGCCTTGCGCGGCTGAGCTTAGCCGGCGAAGGCCAGGTAGATCGCGATGACCAGCACGATCAGCACGATGCCCGACGGCACGGCGCCTTTCCACGGCGTCAGGTCCACGGCGCCAGCGTCTTCCTGCACCCAGTCGTCGGCGCGCGGGCGCAGCTTGCCGATCACCAGCATGATGCCCACCAGCAGCACGAAGACCAATGCCACGAAGTGGAAGTTGCTGATGGCGTCGGGAATCTTGTTGAACGGCGGAATGAAGTAGCCGGCGAAGATGGCCAGACAGCCACCGACCAGGGCGACCTTGGCGGCCATGGGCGGCACCCGCTTGGTGGTGAGGCCGACCACGACCACGGCGAGAATCGGGATGAAGTAGATGGCGTTCATCGCCTGCAGGTAGCCGAACAGGCTTTCCTGGCCGGCCAGCAGAGGTGCGATGGTCATGGCGGAAACGGCCATGATCCAGCCGAACACCTGACTCGAGCGCACCACCTCGGCTTCCGTTGCGTCCTTCTTCAGCACGCCCTTGTACAGCCCAAGGCTGAACAGGGTGGTGGTGGAATTCAGCGCCGAGTTGAACGACGACAGAATGGCACCGACCATCACCGCGGCGAAGAAGCCGGTCAGCGGTGCCGGCAGCACATTGAAGACCAGGTGGCCGTAGGCGGCGTCGGCCTTGATGCCCTGATCGGCATAGAGGTGGTAGGCGATGATGCCGGGCAGCACCAGATAGAGCGGGCCCAACAGCTTGAAGAAGCCGGTCAGCAACACGCCTTTCTGGCCTTCGGCCAGGGTCTTGGCGGCGAAGGTACGCTGAATGATCTGCTGGTTGGTGGTCCAGTAGAAGACGTTGATCAAGAATACCCCGGTGAACAGGGTGAAGAAGGGCACCTGCTGGTCGGCGCCGCCGATGGAGTTCATCTTCTCGGGGTTCGACGCCTTCAAGATGTCCCAGCCGGCCATGACGCCGCCACTGTCGCTGACGGCCTGCAGGCCAAAGTAGACGATCACGAAGCCGCCGATCAGCAGGCCGACCCCGTTCAGGGTATCGGAGACGGCGACGGTACGCAGACCGCCGAATAGCGCGTAGACGGAGCCGATGATGCCGACGATCCAGACGGTCAGCCACAGCAGGGTGGTGCTGGATTCGATACCGGTCAGTCCGGAAAGATCGAGCATGCCCTGCAGGCCGATGGCGCCGGAGTAAAGAATGATCGGCAACAGGATGATGGCGTAGGCGATCAGGAAGATCACGTTACAGATCAGTTGGGTGCCCTTGTCGAAACGAATCTCGAGCAGCTGTGGCAGCGTCGCGATGCCACTCCTGAGAAAGCGCGGCAGGAAGAACAGGGCGAGAGCGACCAGGGCGATGACGGCGACCACCTCCCAGGCCATGACGCTCAGGCCATCGGTGAAGGCCGAGCCGTTGAGGCCGACCATCTGCTCCGTCGATAGATTGGTCATCAACAACGAGCCCGCGATCAGCGGAAAGGTCAGGCTACGCCCAGCGAGGAAGAAGCCGCTGGTGCTGGAGTGATCATCGCGGCGCGTGATGCGCCAGGTGATGAAGGCGACCAACCCGGTAAAGAACAGGAAGGACGCGAAGGTGAGTAGGGGCATGGTGTCTTCCTTGCAGTCTCAGGTACCGGGATCGGCTCGGGGGCCACGAGGCTTCTGTCAGCGTAGGTGCTGCTGGGGACGTCGGGCCACGCCCGCGTCCACGCAACCGCCACTCCGGCAGCGTCGCCGTGAGCAAGAAGTATCGAAACTTACGTACCCGGCGCCGGACTAGCGCATCTTAATGGATTAAGTTGATGGGCGAATTTGTTTTAAAACGACATCAAGGCGAGTTTAGGGACTTGAATGGGGGATGCCATACGCCTTTTGTCGTAGCCGCTAGGCCGGCGGTAGTGACGACATCGGCACAGGTTCGATCACTCCCAGGAGTTGCAGCAACGTCGGTGTTGCCGCGATGATGAACCCTAGCAGGGCCAGGCTGCGCCCGATCCAGCGTCGCTGGGGGCGTCGCGCCAGGCCGAGCCCGGCCAGACAGACGGCGAGACCGGCCAGGTGAAAGATCACCGATACGGATTGCAGCACTTCGAACGAGGTCATGGAAGATCCTTGGCCAAGGCGCGGGGCCGAACTGGCGTGCCCCGGTTACCCGGATCGCCGTGGGACGGCGACATTTGATGCGGAGGATGCCACGCCCATGCCCAGCATGCGACCCGAGAACGTCATCGACTTCTGGTTCACCCAACTGACGCCGCATCAGTGGTTCGTCAAGGACGCCGCGCTCGATGGTGCCATCGCCGACCAATTCGGTCCGACGCTTGAGGCCGCCGCCGCCGGAGAGCTGTGGCACTGGCGGACTTCGGCGCGCGGGCGTCTCGCCGAGGTGCTGGTGTTGGATCAGTTTCCGCGCAACATTCATCGGGATAGTGCAGCGGCCTTTGCCCACGATAGCCAAGCCTTGATCCTGGCCCAGGAGGCCGTGGCTCAAGGGGCCGACCGGATACTCGACGTGCCGTGGCGAGCGTTCTTGTACATGCCCTATATGCACAGTGAGTCCCTGGTGGTGCACGAGGAAGCGCTGAGGCTGTTCGATCAGCCAGGCCTCGAGGAGAACCTGCGATTCGAGCATCGCCACCGAGAGATTCTGCTGAAGTTTGGTCGCTATCCGCATCGCAACGCCTTGCTTGGCAGGACGTCGAGTGAGGACGAGCAAGCGTTTCTGTCGCGGCCGGGGTCTTCCTTCTGAGCGCTTTTAGCCTCATTGTGTGTATCAGGAGGTGCCGATACTAGGACCTCGGGTCTCCGGGCCGTCTCACGGGACGGACGGAGCTCATGGCAAACCGTAGACATAAGGAGCGTCTCATGAGTTTCATTGCCTGGTTAATCATCGGTGGCCTGGCGGGCTGGATCGCCGGCAACATCATGCGCGGCGGCGGCTTCGGCGTGTTGGGCAATATCGGCGTCGGCATCGTCGGTTCGGTGATCGGTGGCTTCTTGTTCAGCTTGCTTGGCCTGGCTTCCGGCGGCTTCATCGGGTCGCTGGTCACGGCGGTCGTCGGAGCGGTGGTGCTGCTCTGGATCATCGCCAAGGTGCGCAAGGCCTGACCGGCCTCGGCCGCAGCGGATAGCGCTGAGGGTTTAGCGCTGCACTAGAACGCCAGACGCCCGATGCCACGCATCGGGCGTCTGGCGTTTTGGTCTGGGGGGCGGGTCAGGCACCGGCGCGACGCGTGTCGCAGGCGGTCGCTCAGCCGCCGGTGCGGGTGGGATCGGGCAGCAATGGAAAGCGCGGCGGGTGGGCCTTGAGGTAAGCATGGCTCGCTCGTAGCACCCGGATATCATCGAACTTGCCACCGGCAATCTGAAAGCCCACCGGGAGTCCATTGTCGGTGAATCCGCAGGGCACCGAGGCGGCGGGTTGCTGGCTCAAGTTGAACGGATAGGAGAAGGGGGCCCACTCTTCCCAATCGCGCATATCGCTGCCTGGTGGCACCTGATGATTGGCTTCGAACGGCTCGATCGGAACCGATGGTGTCATCAACAGGTGATAGTGCTGATTGAAGCGTTCGAGGTGCATGGTCAGTTTGGCGCGCGCGGACTGGGCGCGAAACAGGTCGATGGCATGCCAGTCCTCGGCGCGCATGGCGTTTTCGTAGAGCCCCGGGTCGAGCCTGGCGCGGTCGGCTTCGGACAGTTGTGACACCATCTCGAGCGAGGCGGTGAACCACAGGCGCTGAAAGATCCACAGCGGTGAGGTGATCTCGGGGTCGATCTCGATCACCTCTGCGCCAAGATCCGCCAGCCGGTCGGCGGCTTCGCGGACCCGAGTCGCGACCTGGGGATCCACGTCGGCAAAGCCAAGGGTCGGTGAGAAGGCGATACGCAGCCCCTCGACGCCCTGGTCCAGGTCCTGGCCCCAGTCCTCGGGTTGGCCGCGGGTGGCGTAGGGATCGATGTAGTCATAGCGACCGATCACATTGAGCATGGCCACGGCATCTTCAACGCTGCGGGTGATCGGGCCAATATGGGACAGTGTCGGTTCCTCGGCAGGGGGCCACTGGGGCGTCCAGCCGAAGGTCGGCTTGAAGCCGAAGACACCGCAGAACGCGGCGGGGATGCGGATCGACCCGCCGGAATCGCCGCCCTGGTGGAGCACACCCATGTTCAGTGCCGCCGCCGCCGCCGCCCCGCCTGATGAGCCGCCGGTGGTCAGCCGGGTGTCCCAGGGGTTGCGCGAGGCGCCGACGACCAGGTTGTCGGTGACCGCCTTCCAGCCGTCTTCCGGCGTGTTGGTCTTGCCGAGCAAGATGGCACCGGCTTCGCGCAGTCGTTGGGCCGGCGGCGCATCGGTGGTGCACGGCTTGGTGGAGCTCAGTAGAGAGCCATGGGAGGTGGGCATGCCGGCGACGTCGGTCAGATCCTTCAGCGAGACGGGTATGCCATCGAGGGGGCCGAGCGGCTTACCCTGTCCCCAACGCCGGGCGGACGCCTTGGCGGCGTCTTCGGCGCCACCGGCATCGACGTAGGTGTAGGCGTTGACCGCATCGTTGTAGTGCTCGATTCGCTCGAGGGCCGCCCGGGTAGCGTCCAGGGGGCTTACATCGCCCTTGCGGTAGCATTGACTCAGGGCGGACACGCCCATCTGTCCCAGTTCGCTGTCGCTCATGACGTCCTCGCACATCCCGCGTGAGTGATGGCACCACCCTAGCGCGAATCGGCACGGTTCGGCCAGGAGGGCTCGCCGGGTTGCGGCGCGTCACGCCGGGTGCCGTTGGCGTGAGGCGTCACGGTCACTCGGTGTTGCCGCGGAGGTGGTGACGTCAGGCGCGACGAACCAAAAAAGCGCCACCGAAAAACGGTGGCGCTTGGGTCCGGCGCTTGTGACGGGCTGAGGTGCCTGCGACAGGCATTGCCGAGGCCCGTTGCAAGGTCGTCGCGGGCTTCGCTATCAGGCGGTAGCGGCAGCGCTGCCGACCAGCGCCTTCAGGTTCTTCTCGACGATGGCCAGGCCTTCCTCGAGGATCTCGTCTTCGATGGTCACCGGCATGAGGAAGCGGATGGTGTTACCGAACATGCCACAGGACAGCAGGATCAGGCCCTGCTCACGAGCCTTCTTGCACAGATCCGCGGCCAGCTGCGGGGCCGGTTCGCCGTTGGCGTCGTTGAGCTCGAAGGCGGCCATGGCACCCAGGTTGCGCGGATGGACGACGGCGTCGAAATCGCTTTCCCACTGGGCGAAACGCTTGGCCAGCTTGTCACCCAGCGCCTGGCTCCTGGCCAGGATATTGTCGTCCTCGAATACCTCGAGCACGGCCAGGGTCGCAGCGCAGGACACCGGGCTGCCGGTGTAGGTGCCGCCCAGCGAGTTGCCGCCAGACGCATCCATGTGCTTGTCGGTGCCGACCACGGCGGAGATCGGCATGCCGGCGGCCATGCTCTTGGCCATGGTCATCATGTCCGGCTCGACGCCGCTGTGTTCGATGGCGAACATCTTGCCGGTACGGCCGAAACCGCTCTGGACTTCGTCGACGATCAGCAGCATGCCGTGTTCGTCGCAGATCTCGCGTAGCTTCTTGAGGAAGCTATGCGGCGCGGCGTAGAACCCGCCCTCGCCAAGCACCGGCTCCAGCACGATGGCGGCGGTGTCCTTGGGGTTGGCGTCGGTCTTCATCACCATCTTCAGGCGACGAATGGCCTCTTCCTCGGTGACGCCGTGCTCGGGCACCGGGTAGGGTGCACGGAACACGTTGCCGGGCATGGTGCCGAAGTCGGTGGCGTAGGGGGCGACCTTGCCGTTCATGGCCATGGTCATGAAGGTGCGCCCGTGGTAGCCGCCGTCGAAACAGATGACGTTGTTGCGACCGGTGGCGGCGCGGGCGATCTTGACCGCATTCTCGAGCGCCTCGGCGCCTGAGTTTGCCAGCATTACCTTGGCATCGCCGCGCACCGGTGAGATCTTGGCCAACTGCTCGGCGACCTTCACGTAGCCTTCATAGGGCATGACGGTCTGGCAGGTGTGCATGACCTTGTCGAGCTGGTCCTTGACCGCCTGGACGACCTTGGGGTGGCAGTGGCCGATGTTGAGGACGCCGATGCCGCCTGCGAAGTCGATGAAGCGGTTGCCGTCGGCGTCCCAGATCAGGGAATTCTCGGCACGCTCGGCGAAGGCCGTGGCGGGGCTTGCGGCACCCTTGGCGACGTAGCGTTCCTTGAGCTGGTTCAGTTCGGCGTTGGTCATGACGCGTCTCCTTTTATCGGGGGTAACTCGTTAGCGTAGAGGTTGATCGGCGGCTCTGCCTGGTGAGCCCCGAGATCGTCTTACAGACCGCCCACACAGGCGTATTTCAGCTCGGTGTACTCATCGAGACCGTGACGCGATCCCTCGCGGCCGAGCCCTGACTCCTTGACACCACCGAAGGGAGCGAGTTCGGTGGACAGGATGCCCTCGTTCACCGCGACCATGCCGTACTCGAGTCCTTCCATGGTGTGCCAGATGCGACGGTAGTCGTTGGCATAGAAGTAGGCTGCCAGGCCGAATTCGGTGTCGTTGGCCATGGCGATGGCTTCATCGTCGGTGTGAAAGCGAAAGACCGGGGCCAGAGGCCCGAAGGTCTCCTCCTTGGCCACGCGCATCTCGCCGGTGACGTCACGCAGCACCGTTGGCTCGAAGAAGGTGCCGCCGAGTTCATGGGGCTTGCCACCGCACAGCAGAGAGGCGCCCTTGGCGACGGCGTCGGCGATATGTGACTGGACCTTGTCGACGGCGGCGGAGTTGATCAGTGGCCCCTGCAAGACGCCTTCTCCGAGGCCGTTGCCGACCTTGAGCTCGGTCACGCGTTTGGCCAGCTTGTCGACGAAGGCGTCGTAGACACCGTCCTGGACCAGGAAGCGGTTGGTGCAGACGCAGGTCTGACCAGAATTACGATACTTGGAGGCAATCGCGCCTTCGACCGCAGCGTCCAGGTCCGCATCATCGAAAACGATAAAGGGAGCGTTGCCGCCAAGCTCCATGGACGCCTTCTTGACGGTGGCGGCGCACTGGGCCAGCAGGATCTTGCCCACCGGGGTGGAACCGGTGAACGACACCTTGCGTACCCGCGGGTCGCCGGTGAGGACCGGGCCGACCTCGCGCGGCGAGCTCGAGGTCACCACGTTGAGTACGCCGGCAGGAATGCCGACGTCTTCGGCCAGCTTGGCCAGCGCCAGGGCGGTCAGGGGGGTGGCTTCGGCGGGCTTGACCACCACCGTGCAGCCGGCGGCCATGGCCGGGGCGCATTTGCGGGTAATCATCGCCAGCGGGAAGTTCCAGGGGGTGATCGCGGCGACGACCCCGATCGGCTCGCGAAACACCAGGATGCGCTTGTCCGGTCCGTGGCCGGGCAGGGTCTCGCCGGCAACCCGCTTGGCTTCTTCGGCGTAGTACTCGACGAAGGCGGCGCCGTAGGCGACTTCGCCCTTGGCCTCGGCCAACGGCTTGCCCTGCTCTCGAGTCATCAGCTCGGCCAGGGGGGCCTGGTGGGCCATGATCGCCTCGAACCAGGCGCGCAGCAGGGTCGAGCGCTCCTTGGCGGTCTTGCGTTTCCAGGCGGGCCAGGCGTCGTCGGCGGCGGCGATGGCTTCGCGCACGGCGTCCGCGTCCAGGTCCGGCACCTCGGCCAGGGTCTCGCCGGTGGCGGGGTCGGTCACGGCGAAACGACGCTCGGCGTCATGCCAACGGCCACCGAAGTAGGCCTTGTCGATGATCAGGTCCCGATAGCTAGGCGGAAGAGTGGACATGAAGAAGGGCTCCGAAACGGGGATGCGAGAGGCAGGGCTGCCATGTCATGTTTGACGAGTGTGCATTATTTCGAACATCCGTCCAAGACATGCCTCGAAAAAATTTCCGCGAGGCAATTTCTGTGATGGTTTGGACCAGAGGCATCGGCTCGGCGGACGCTTTCCGCTACACTGTGTCGCCCTATTCCCGCAGCACTCCACTAGGCCTTGGCCGGCCGGGAGCGTTGCCGTTTCCCTCTCATGGTGAGGTGAGCCTTGGTAGATCCCGTTAACGCCTGGTGGGCCCAGCAACTGGTGCTGTGCGACTGGGCTTTCATGCCCGACCCCTTGATGCTGCCTGAAGAGGCGGCTCGGGAGCGCCTGTCGGCGCTCGAGGTCGTCGATCGCGGCGAGCTTGGCTGGCGCCTGCTCGAGCATCGCGCCGACAGCGACGCGAGTGCGGCACAGTTGCTGGCAGGGCTTGAACTGGTCGCACTGGCCGGGGCTGCCGGGTGGCTGGAGGGTGATCACACTCGGCTCTGGGCGGTGTCGTTGATCGCCGAGATCCACACTCGCTACGATGACCTGGATGCTTGGCTGGAGGCGCTGTGTGCGTCGCGTAGTGCGTCTGGTTGGTTGCAGGGCGATGACGGGCTGCTGGAGGCCTGCCAGGCGCTGTCCAAGCTCGATGCCGACGGTGATGGCGTTACCTGGGCCCTGCTGGGTCAGAGCCTGAGCAAGGAAAAGCGCGCCGACTTATGGCCGGACGCGCCTCTGGCGCGGGTCTGGCGTTTGCGTGCGGCCTTCGCGCCGGTGTTGGCGTGCCCAGCGGGCCCGGACGACTGGAATGGCGTGGAAGCCTGGCTCGCCGAGGGGTGGCAGGTCCATGGTCGCGATGACCTGGTTCGTTCGGTGCTGTGGCTGACCAGTCAGGGGGATCGCCAGGGGTGGGACATCGATGCGGCGCGGCTCATGCAGCTTCCCGCCGCCGAAAGGCACGCGTGGTGCGAAGGCCTTGGCGCCCAGGAACGCCCCTATGGGCGAGTACTATGCCGATACGTCGATCAGGGCGAGCCGCTGGAATGGGCCGCGTGGGATTGGCTGCGCGCGGTGGATCTGGCGTGGGCCGGCGCCTGTGCTGGCTGGTTCGACGCCCAAGAAGCCAGCTTGCTGGCGTGTCACGCCGGCGACCTGATACTGCGACGCTACAGCGACTGGAGTGCGCTTTCCCGCTCTTACCAGCGTGGCCGGAGTCTGTTTGAGGGTAAGGATCATCTGCCGACGCATGTGGTCGACTGGCGACTGCTGATGTCATCCCCTGTCAGTCCCTGGCGTCTCCCGCTTCGCGAGCTATTGAGCGATGAGGTGTTGGTCGCATCTCGCCAGATGGCACGTGACTGGCGGGCCGATCCACGTCACTGGGTGCTGGCACTGGCCGCTGTGCGCGAGCCGGAGCTCGCGACTCGACAGGGGCCGCTACCGTCGTTGGCCGAGGCGCGAATGCACGAAGCCCAGCAGTACCTGATCGAGAGCCTCGAATTGTACGCCGATGAGGGCGCGCATGCGCTGGTGCGCTACTGGTTACCGGCCCAGGCACATCACTTGAATCAGCTGGCCGCCGATGCCGTGCACAAGGCGCTGCCGCCAGCGGCCTGCGCCTTCGGTGAGGCACCGGGTGCCGACGTCGCGACACGTGATTCGATCGCCGCTGCCACGCGACACTCCGCCACCGTCCATATGGCCGAGAAGTACGCCTTTTATCTGCAGATGGCGATGGATAGCGAGCAGTTCGATGCCGGACAGCTGGCGACCATGGGCGCGTCGCTGCGGGATGTGTTGTGCCGTTTCTACAACGGGCCGCGTCGTCTGCTCGAGTCCTGGGCGACCTGGGACGGGCTACTTCCGGAGCCCGACCAGCCACCGCTGTCGTTGGAAGTCCGTTGGCACATCGACGATCCGGGTAGCATCTTCCACTGGCTGAGCTGGAGCAGTGCGACCTGGAACGAGCCGGGTGAGCGGCCGAGCCTTACCCATTTCACCGCCCTCTCTCTGGTGGGGCCGCTCAACAGTCCGGCCTGGAGCATGCCGTGCCCGGAGAGTGACCGCGAAGCGGCTTCCATCCGTGACTGGATCGATGGCCACTATGGGCTGCATTCGGCGACGGAGCTCATCGACTTCCTGCGCTTCCTGCTGGAGGCAGGCGATCGTCAGGAGTATCAGATCAACTACGCTCCCTACACCCTCAATGCCGGGCGCCTCAACTCGGAGATCGCCACGCTCGAGTCGGGGGACTGTAACGAGGAGGAGCGTAATCACCTGGAGCGCCTGATCCGCGTGCGTGACAACGAAGACGGCTGCAACGACCTGGACATGTGCGCCTGGGACGTGGCTCAGGCGGTCGACCTGGCCATCGCCGGACGCCAACTCGGCTGGCTCGCTGCGGAGGACTTTGTCGCCATGCTCGAACAGGCCTACGGGCTGGCGGCCGAGCACTACGCAGGGTGGCAGGATTATGCGCAGGGGCTTTATGCCGGTTTTTCCTTCTTCATGGGCGAAACGCCGGAAAGAGAAGCCTTTCTTGCCGGTTTTCGTCAATCTTTGGTCGCTTGGCTTTCCGGTGCGCCGCCGCTTGCCGGCAGTTGGGCAAGCCTGGATTTTCCCGGTGCGCGACCGAGGCACTGGGCCCCCTTGCATATCGATACTCTGCCGGGAGATGGCAGGACTTTGCACTGATCGGCATCTAACGCCCAAAAAATTGAGATGAGCTATCGTCAATCCGGCAGAATTTGGCTAGTATCGTCTTGATAACTCAAGAAGGCCTCCACGTGGAGGAGGCCCAGTTGCCAATTAGCGAGCCGTGGGCCGCTTTGGTAGTGACACACGACCATGGGTCGTATTCACTTCCACAGCGACTCTCAGGCGCCGGCCGGGAAGCCTTCTCGCGGCATGGCCTGGCTCAGGGAATGAGGTTTCCGTTACATGAGTGTCGCACAGACCTGCCGTGCTGCCACGGTGTTGATTGCGCTCGGTTTATTGACAGGGTGCGCCGCCAGCGGCCAGCGAGATGTCGCCGATAACGAGTATTTTTCGCGTGATATGCCAAGCCTCGCCGAGCGAGCCGCGGGACGAATGTCTCCCGTGAACAACCCCCTGGCCCAGGACGACAATTTCCTGACCAACCCCACCGGTGATATCCGACGCGCGCTGCTCGCCGAGCACGATCGCTGGGCCGGTACGCCTTATCGTCTCGGGGGCACCAGCTTCAGTGGCGTCGACTGCTCGGCATTGGTCCAGAACATCTTCAATGAAGCGTTTCAGGTTGATCTGCCACGTACCACGGGCAGCCAGGTGCATGCCGGCGTGCCCATCGCCAAGGGCGAGTTGAGCGCCGGCGATCTGGTGTTCTTCCGGCCGCCCGGTTCCTATCGTCACGTGGGGATCTATGTGGGTGAGGGGCGTTTTCTTCATGCTTCGTCATCGCGTGGGGTCATGATTTCCAAGCTCAGCAACAGCTACTGGTCTCGCTACTACTGGCAGGCTCGTCGCCCGATGGCGTCGACGGATCTGGCGATGCGCCAGTTCGCCTTTACCGACGGGTAAAGGGTAGTCGTCGTCGCGACGGGTATCCTTACCCGCCGATGTCATCGAGTGCCCCAGGTGGCTCGGTAGTGCAGATGGTTCAACAATGGCCGCCCCGCAAGGGCGGCCATTGTTGTATGGGCCTGCATTACCGTTGCTGCGTGTCGTTGCCAGCTGTCGGCCGCCGCGATGCCCAGGGTGCTGTGCACGGTCAGGACGGTCTGGTACGTGGCGCCGAGACGGCTAGGCGACAGCGCGCTAGAGGGCATCTCGCTGCTCGCCGGCATAGTCGATGAAGGCGCGAGCGGCGCGAGAGAGATAGCGTTCCGGCCGCCAGGCCAGTGCCAGGGTGAGCCAGGTCGGCGGAGAGAACGGCACCGCGACCAACTCCGGTTCGTCGATGACTCGGCGCAGAAAGGTGGTGATGCCGAATCCCTGGCGCACGATGGACTTGGTCAGTGGGATGAGATTGGACTGGAAGGCCAGATTCGGCTCCTTGCCGAGTTGGCGGGCCAGACTTTCGACGAATTCGCGATGAAAGTAGCCGTCCTGGAACAGCACCAGCGGTTCGTCGAAGAAGGCTTCTGGCGTCACGCTTTCGCAATGGGCGAAAGGGTGGTCGCTGGACACGCAGACGACCATCTCTTCCCGAATCAGGTGGCGTCGCTCCAGGGCACTGGCGCTGGCGTCATCGATGATCACGCCGAGATCGAGCTCGCGGTCATCGATCATCTGCTGCAGGCGACGGGCACCAGCCTCGACGACCGTCAGGCGAATGCCGGGGTAGCGGGACTTGAAGCCCATCAATAGCGGTGGCAGGTAGTAAGAGCCGAGCATGGAGGGGATACCGATGCGAACCTCGCCCTTGGCCATGCCCTTGAGTTCTTGCATGGCCAAGTGGGCGGCTTCCGCTTGCTCGAGCAGTTGGCGAGCGTGGGTCAGAAGGACGCAAGCCTCTGGCGTCAGTTCGGTACGACGCTCTTGGCGGTGGAACAGTGGTGTCTCCAGGCGCCGTTCCAGGGTCGCGATCGTCTGGCTGACGGCTGACTGGGCGACGTGAAGAGAGCGGGCGGCGGCGCTGAACCCGCCCTGGTCAACCACGGCGACGAAAACCGTTAAGGAGCGCAGGTCAAAGGCTAGAGGCATAAGTAAAACCGATCTTGTGGATCATATTCTTCTGTTGTGATGATCGAAGTGAAGCATGGATGATGGGGAAGGCCAAGGAGTCGACCATGATCAAAGCCAAGACAACCGCCTGGTGGAGAGCTACGTTGGCTCTGTGCCTGGGCTCCATGCTGGTGTTCATCAACCTTTATGCCGTGCAGCCGTTGCTGCCAGAGATGCGCACGCTGTATGGCGTTTCGACCCTGGTTGCCAGTCTGGCCATGTCGGTCGCGACCCTGGCGCTGGCGTTTTCGCTGCTGATCTACGGCCCACTGTCGGATGCTATCGGGCGCGGTCCGCTCATGCGCTGGTCGCTGCTCCTGGTGGCTGCCATGACGCTGGCACTGGCGTGGGCGCCCTCGATGGATAGTCTGCTGGTGTTGCGCGGGGTGCAGGGCCTGGTGCTGGGCGGACTTCCCGCCGTGGCGATTGCCTGGATGGGCGATGAGTTCGAGCCGGAGGCGATGGCGCCGGCCGTGGGACTGTACATCGCGGCCAATACGCTGGGCGGTATCGGCGGTCGGGTGATCGGCGGCGCCATCGGTGAGTGGCAGGGCCTGTCGGTCAGCTTTCTGGTCATCGGCGCGCTGACACTTGTCGGGGTGGCCATCTTCTGGCGTCTTCTTCCTGTCGCTCGCACCTTCGAGCCCCAGGCCTTCGATCTGCGCCGGGCCCTGGGAGGCATCGCCGGGCACCTGGGCCATCCGTCGCTGCGTCTTGCTTACCTGTTCGGGGGCCTGAACTTTCTGGTGTTCATCAACCAGTACAGCTACATCACGTTCCGTCTTGCCGAGGCGCCGTTTTCCCTGGGGCCGCGATGGCTGGGTCTGCTGTTCTTGACCTATCTGGGTGGCACCCTCGGCTCCACGCTTTCGGCCAGGGTCGCGGCTCGCGCCACGGCCCCTGGTTGCATGGCGCTGGGTGTCGTGATCATGGTCACCGGCAGCGCCATTACGCTTCTCCCATCGCTTCCGGCCATCGTGGTCGGGCTGACGGTCAGCGCCTTCGGCTTCTTTCTCGCGCATGCCACGGCGTCGGGCTGGGTAGGGCGCGAGGCAACCACGGCCAGAGGCAGCGCAACGGCGCTGTATCTGGTGTTCTATTACCTGGGTGCGAGCATCGGCGGGGCCTGGATGGAGCCCTTTTGGCGCTGGGCTCAATGGCCGGGGGTGGTGCTGTCGTCGGTGCTGGTGCTGGGGGCCACCCTGTTCATCGCCTTGAGGCTGTGGTGGCTGCGATGCAGAGGGCGCGAGGGGAAAGGAGCAGGCTGAAGCGGAGCCGATAGATAGGGGAGGCCTGGGGCATGCCGCTATCGCGATCGCTGACCGCGCCGAATAGTGGCACCAACAACACGCCAGCGACGCCCTTGGACGGGGCGTCGCTGGCATGCTTGGCGGGTGACGAGCGGAGCTATGAAGCGGAGACCTTGACCGGACAGAGACCTCGCCCAGGGAGCGGGCTTGCCCGAGTCGCGGCCAAGGGCGTCGCCGTGGTCTGGGGGCGGCGCCTGGCGTGGCTCCCTGGGCCTGATGTTGCTCCTCAGCGCTTGTGGTTCAGGTCTCGTGGCTCAGGTCTCGTGGGTCAGGTCTCGTGGCTCAGGGCTCAGGGCCCTGCGAGGGACTCATGGGGCATGGCCTCATCGCCCCAGATTTCTTCGAGTCTGTCGGGGCGCCCACAGGCGTTCTTGTAGAAATTGTACCGAACCGGGTTCTTGCTGTAGTAATCCTGGTGGTAGTCTTCTGCGGCATAGAAGGTGTCGAAGTTATTGATCTCAGTGGCGATAGATTCGCCAAAACGCTCGGCCAACTCGGCCTTGGCGGATTCTGCCAGGGCGCGCTCGTCGTCGTTCATCGGGAAGAGCGCGCTGCGATAGGGTGAGCCTTCATCGCAGAACTGACGATTGACGGCGAAGGGATCGATATTGCGCCAGTAGACGTAGAGCAGGTCGCTGTAGTCGAGCTTGTCGGTGTCATAGGCGACTTCGACGACTTCGACGTGCCCAGTACCGCCAGCGCTGACGGATTCGTAGGTGGGGGCGTCGGTGTCACCTCCGGTGTATCCGGACGTGGTTTCGATCACGCCATCCAGCTTGTCGAAGGCTTCTTCCACGCACCAGAAGCAGCCGCCGCCGAAGACGGCCTTGCTGGTGTCGGCCGACGCGCCGCCAGCGGGTATGGCGATACCAGCCAGGAGGCCGAAGAAGAGGGGGGATTGCGCGAATGAACGTAATCGCATGCTGTCGCTCCGTCAGGGTCGGGTGATAGTTTGATGAGTCAACATGTCGTTATGTTCCATCATTCGGGGCGTCCTTACATAAATTGAGTGAATTGTCCCGATTCGGCACGGCCAAATGTAAGGAACGAGGCGGCCTGGCGACACAGCGGGCGTTCGAAACATTGGTCAGGTGCCCATAGGGCTTGGCGCCGACGCATTTCTGCATAGCTGTGCAATCCGTGAGTCAAGGAGGTCAGATTGAGCACCAGGCGATGGATCCTGTTGGGTGTGATAGCGGCGGCGATCGCCGCGTTCTTTCTCAGTGGTGCGAGTGACGCCTTCACCCTGGATAATATCAAGGCACAGCAGGTGCAATTTCAGGGCTGGCTGGCGGAGGATCCCTGGACGGTGGCCGGTGGCTTCTTCGTCCTCTACGTCGCGATGGCAGCGCTTTCACTACCCGGCGCAGCGTTGCTGACTCTGCTAGGCGGGGCGCTATTCGGATTCTGGTCTGGGTTGGTGCTGATCTCCTTCGCCAGCACGCTGGGGGCCACCCTGGCCGCCCTGTTTGCTCGTACTCTGCTGCGCGAGACGCTCGAGCGTCGATTCTCCACGCAGCTTGCCCGGATCAACGCTGGCGTCGATCGCGAAGGGCCCTTCTACTTGTTCACCTTGCGTCTGTTGCCCGTCTTTCCTTTCTTCGTCATCAACCTGGTGATGGGGCTTACCCGAATGCGTCTGCGCACTTTTTACTGGGTAAGTCAGCTCGGCATGCTTCCAGGCACCGCGGTATTCGTGAACGCGGGCCGCGAACTCGGCACCCTCGAGTCCCTCGGCGGTATCCTGTCGCCTGGGCTCCTGGTTTCATTGGTGTTGATCGGCGTTTTTCCGTGGATTGCGCGGGGGCTGGTCGGGGTGGTCAAACGTCGGCAGCTGGCCAAGCGCTTCGAACGCCCGAGCCATTTCGACCGTGATATCGTCGTCATCGGTGCCGGCTCCGCGGGGCTCGTGGCCAGCTACATCGCGGCGGCCGTCAAGGCTCGGGTCACCCTGGTAGAACGCCACAAGATGGGCGGTGATTGTCTGAATACCGGGTGTGTTCCGTCCAAGGCGTTGATCCGCGCTGCACGGGCCGCCCACGACATTCGCCAGGCGCCGCGCTATGGCGTAAGTGCCGGCGAGCCGAGGGTGGATTTCGCCGCGATCATGGGCCACGTCCATGGGGCAATTGCCGAGGTGGAGCCCCACGATAGTCCGGAGCGCTATCGCGGGCTGGGGGTGGATGTCATTAAAGGTGACGCCACCCTGGAAGACCCTTGGCGGGTCCGAATCGGTGATCGCGTTGTCACCACGCGGCATGTGATCATCGCCAGCGGGGCGCGGCCTCGGGTGCCGCCGCTGCCGGGGATCGGCGATGTCGAGGTGCTGACCTCGGATAACCTCTGGCAGTTGACCGAGCTGCCCGGGCGCCTTGTGGTACTTGGCGGCGGGCCGATCGGGTGCGAGCTGGGGCAGAGCTTTTCGCGACTGGGCAGTCGTGTCAGCCTGGTCGAGATGGGTGAGCAATTGCTGCCCCGAGAAGACCCGGATGTGGCGGAGCTCGCCGCCGAGGGCCTGCGCGAGAGCGGTGTGGTGCTGAGCCTTGCCACGCGAGCCTTGAAGGTGGTCGCCGGCGGTGGCACGGATGGCGCCCATCGCCTCGAGGTCGAGGTCACCCAGAATGGTGAGGCACGCCTCGAAAGCCTCGACTTCGATCAGCTGCTGGTGGCGGTCGGGCGCCAGGCTAACGTCGAGGGCATGGGCCTGGAGGCGCTGGGCGTGAATACCCGAGGCAACGGGACCCTGGACGTCGACGGCAGCCTGCAGTCGGTGTTGCCCAACGTCTGGGCCTGTGGCGATGTGGTCGGGCCGTTCCAGTTGACCCACGCCAGCGCTCATCAGGCGTGGCATGCCACGGTCAATGCCCTGTTTGGCGAGCTCAAGCGGTTTCGGGTGAGCTACCGTGCGCTGCCGGCGGTGACCTTCACCGAGCCTGAGGTGGCTCGTGTCGGCCTCAATGAGCGTGAGGCAAGCGAGCAGGGCGTTGCCGTCGAGGTGACGCGCTACTCGCTGTCGGAGCTCGACCGCGCAATCGCAGAAGGCAGTACTACGGGCTTTGTGAAGGTGCTCACGGTGCCCGGCAAGGATCGCATACTCGGTGCGACCATCATCGGTACCGGCGCCGGCGAGATGCTGGCGGAATTCACGCTGGCCATGACCCAGGGCATAGGACTCAACAAGCTATTGGGCACCATTCATCCGTATCCCACTCATTCCGAAGCGGTGAAAGCCACGGCGGGAGTCTGGAAAAATGCCCATAAGCCAGAGCGAGTTCTCGGCTGGCTCGAGCGCTATTTCACCTGGCGCCGCGGCGGCGCAGTGGAAGACGCGGCCCCCCGCGCGGGGGGCGAGCAGGCTGTTCCGCGGGATTGACCCACGCCCCTTGGCTTCGAGGTGTCGGAGGCGAGGCCAGGGTATCGCGGCTGGCGTAGTGCGCTTCCATTCACGCTTTCCTTGGCGCTTCCCCGACCCCGGCCGGCCCCGATCCTGATTCCACAGGGACGCTCGGTTGGGGCGTAGACGGGGTCGGCCGTGATCCGATCCGTTGACTGTCAGGACCCTTATGCTTGATCGCTGGACCATGCCGCTCACGCAGCGGCCGCTCACTGCCATCGCTCGTCACCTTGCCCGTCGTGGCGTGACGCCGGATCACGTCACCCTGGTGGCCTTTATTGTCGGCCTCCTGGCGCTTCCCTTGCTGGCGTTCGAGGTCTACTGGCTAGCGCTGGTGGCGATCGTGCTCAATCGGACGGGGGATGGTCTGGACGGGGCGCTGGCGAGACACGTCGGCCAGCCGACCGACAGCGGTGGCTTTCTCGACATCGGACTGGATTTCGTCTTCTATGCTGCCGTGGTGCTTGGGTTTGCTCTCGCGGATCCCGAGCGCAATGCCTTGCCGGCCGCCGTGCTGCTGTTTGCCTTCATTGGCACCGGCACCTCCTTTCTGGCCTTTGCCATCATGGCGGCGCGTCACGATCTGAATCGCCCCCATTTTCAGCGTAAGGCCTTCTATTACCTTCACGGGCTGACGGAGGGCACCGAAACGGTGGTGGCCCTGGTTGTCTTTTGCGTGTGGCCGGGAGCGTTCCCCGCGCTGGCGCTGGTGTTTGCCATTGCCTGCATGATCACGACAGCCACGCGACTGTGGGGCGGATACCATACGCTGAAGGCGCTATCGTCGGGCGGCCTGTCCGGTACGCCAGACACGAAGGGCTGAGGGAGTGCGTGGCCAAGCCCGGGACACGGGTGTCCCTGTCGGCGCGCGAGGGCCGGGGCGCGATACGTCTATCAGGCACAACTGACACGAACCAGGCAGGGGCCGGGGCGCGCTGTCTGGCGTGTCGAGACCGAAGCCGGAGTAGGCGCGGAGGCGGGCCTGGAGTGAGCCTGCAGAGAGAGAGGTGTGTCTGGCGTGCCGAGGCCGGGGCAGGACTGGAGCAGGACTGGAGCTGGCCTGGCGTGAGGTGTGTCAGGAGTGCAGAGCCTGGGGGCACGACCACCGAGGTCGGAACGACCTTAGGGTGTGAACCGAGGTTTGGGCACGAAAAAGGGCAGCCTGGACTGCCCTTTTACCGAAACCGCTGTGTTTCAAAACCGCAGTGCTTTAAAACCGCAGTACTGTAGCCAGATGGCTGGCTTAACAAGGCCCGGGCGATACCGTGGGCCGATGTGGCCAATTTGCTATCGGCTATCGGCTATCGGCTATCGCCATCGCGCCGGAGAGCGCTCGGATGCGCCGAGCGGCTGTCCATCGGTGACGATTGGCACCCGGCGCCAGCGGCGCGAGTCGCGTCAGCGAATCGCCCCGTTCAGACCCAGGGGAGACCCCGGGAGTCGAGAACGGTGTGCTCAGTGCTCGTGGCCGCCTTCGCCGTGCACGTGACCGTGCTCGACTTCTTCCTGGCTGGCTTCCCGCACTTCGGCGATTTCGACGTCGAAGTTCAGGTGCTGACCGGCCAGCGGATGGTTGCCATCGACGGTAACCGTGTCACCTTCGACCTTGGTCACGGTGACCATCAGCGGGCCGCCTTCGGTCTGCGCCTGGAACTGCATGCCCGGCTCGATACCTTCAACGCCCTGGAACGCATCACGCGGCACTTCCTGAACCAGCTGCTCCTGAAGCTCGCCATAGCCTTCGGCGGGGGCTACCTTGGCCTCGACCTTGTCGCCCGCAGCCTTGCCTTCGAGTTCCTTTTCCAGACCCGGAATGATGTTACCGGCGCCGTGGAGGTACGTCAGCGGCTCGCGGCCTTCCGAGCTGTCCAGCACTTCACCTGCGTCGTTGGTCAGGGTGTAGTGGAACGCGACAACGGAATTCTGCGCAATCTGCATTGAAAAACCTTTGGTGAGTGCATGTGAAGAGGGCATGGTAACGTGGTAGCCGATGGGCTGTCAGTGGCGTGGGACATTTTTCAGGTTCTGTGGTCATATCCTGAGCAGGATTCACGCCGCTTCCCGCCTTCTGTTCGGCGGTTGCGTGCCACGGGAGGTGGGGATACTCTCTTCCCACCTTTTGACTTTGATGATCCTTCAACGCTGTCTCACTGGAGTTCGACATGATGCTTTTGATCTGGCTGATCGCCTTTGCCGTCATCCTGGCCCTGATGATCAAGGGATGGGAATCGTCCACAGGGCCTGCCCTGGATCGCGTTCTGCCGGCGGTATTGCGTAGCGAAGGCGACCGCTGGATCTGGTGTCCGGCGCTGGCCGTGCTGGTCGCGACCTTTTTCGTTTCCCCTATCGATATGCTGATGACGCTGCTGGTGATCGGCCTGTTGGCACTGATCGTCGGCAAGCTGGGCTGCTGGGTGATGGGCAAGGTCAACCTGCACTGAACCTGCGCTGAACCCGCAAGGGTAAGCCCCGGACGGCCAGGGCTTGCCATGGGACCCGCACCAACGACAACGCCCAGCGCTATCCGCGCTGGGCGTTGTCGTTTCCATCCGCACCAGACCGCCTGTCTGCGCGGGCGGCCCAGAGGCCGTGATGGCAGCGTTGCCTGTCGCTGGGTCGCGCCCGACTCAGGTATGGACGCGCACGACTCAGGTGTGGACGCGCACGACGCTTGGACCTAGGCCCGAGCCTAGGCTTAGTAGGGCGCGACGCTCAGCCGTGAGCCAGTGCCGATCAGGCGAACGCGTTGGCCAACCTGGAAGGCCTGGTCAGCCTTTTGCACGACCACCACGGTCTGCCCGGTGTCCTTGCGAATTTCCATCTCCCAGGCGGTCGTCCGGTTGACGCCTTGTTCGATCTGGTTGCCGGCCACGGCACCGCCGATGGCGCCGGCGGCGGTAGCGATGGTGCGGCCCGAGCCACCACCGACCTGATTGCCGAGCAGGCCACCGATAATCGCGCCGCCGCCGGTGCCGAGAATGCCGCTGGCACTGCTTTCGCCTTGAATCTGGACTTGACGCAGCGCCGAGATGGTACCGAACTGCACGTTCTGAGCGGTTTGGGCCTGGTTGCCGGAGTAGACGTTGCCGGAATACTTGTTGGTCGCCGTGCAGCCGGCAAGGGTCAGAATGCTGAGTGCCAGGACAGGAAGGATGCCTGCTTTCATGAGAGTTCTCCTCGAATGACTGGGTGCGCCGCGCTATCGGTCTGGTCGTAATGGCGGCTTGATCGTTTTAGCGGTGTTGTCGTGTGAGCGTCTGACTCGTGCTCGGATCGTCGTTGATGCGTGCGTGGTCGAGTCTGCTACTGCTGATTGGCAAACGCTGTTCGGCAATATGATACTGCGAGTTTAGAAGCTTTCACAGCCGCATGGTTCCGCAAGGCTCGATCGCTGGAAGCGAATGGCCGTAGCCAGAAATCCTCCCGGGGGCCAGGCAGGACGACGCCCCAGTGAGGGTCGCTGGTTCGCGCTGCTGGTTCCGTGCTTCAGCCGCCGATGCTCCAGCCAAGCAGCATCGGCGTCGCGAGTGATGACTGGGTCGGCGATGGCGGGCCGATCATGACATGCCGATGCGCGCGCTGGGTGACACGACGCGCGTGTCGTTCGTGTGTCAGTGTGAGCTGGGCGGCAGTAAGGCGCAAAAAAAGCGCTGAGCAACCGGTGCGGCCGCAGCGCCTTGGCGCGCCAGACAACAGCAGGGCGACCCGAGGGTCGCCCTGCTGTTGTGCTTTCGATGGGCAGTGTCGATCCAGGGTACCGACTAGCCGTCTCGATGACGGGTCATGTTCGCGGGGGGCGGGCGGGGCCGAGCGGCACCGGTGACCGACCTCAGCCGAACTGGTTCATCGTGTTGTCCTTGCCGCCGGCCTTGAGTGCCGCGTCGCCGTGGAAGAACTCCTTGTGATCATCGCCGATGTTGGAGCCGGCCATGTCCTGGTGACGTACGGTGGCGATGCCCTCGCGAATTTCGCGACGCTGAACGCCTGCCACATAGGCCAGCATGCCTTCGTCGCCGAAGTAGCCCTTGGCCAGGGTGTCTGTGGAGAGTGCCGCTGTGTGGTAGGTCGGCAGCGTGATCAGGTGATGGAAGATGCCGGCTTCACGAGCGGCGTCGCGCTGGAAGTTGGCGGTCCACTCATCGGCCAGGCGACCCAGTTCGGTGTCGTCGTAGCGCGCTTGCATCAGCTCGGCACGCTCATAGTCGGCAACGCTCTTGCCCTCGGCTTCCCAGGCGTCGAACACTTGCTGACGGAAGTTCAGCGTCCAGTTGAACGACGGCGAGTTGTTGTAGACCAGCTTGGCGTTGGGCACCGCTTCACGGATACGGTTGACCATGGCGGCGATCTGGCCGACGTGGGGCTTCTCGGTCTCGATCCACAGAAGATCGGCGCCATTCTGGAGGCTGGTGATGCAGTCGAGCACGACGCGGTCCTCGCCGGTGCCGGCCTTGAACTGGTAGAGGCCGGAAGCCAGGCGCTTGACCTTGACCAGCTTGCCGTCCTGCTTGATCACCACGTCGCCGTTGTCGATGTCGGCGGCGCTGGCGATCGTCTCGCCGTCGAGGAAGCTGTTGTACTGGTCACCCAGATCGCCAGGCTCCTGGGTCACGGCGATCTTCTGGGTCAGGCCGGCACCGAGGGAGTCGGTGCGTGCCACGATCACGCCGTCATCGATACCGAGTTCGAGGAAGGCGTAGCGCACGGCATTGATCTTGGCGATGAAGTCCTCGTGGGGCACGGTGACCTTGCCGTCCTGATGGCCGCATTGCTTCTCGTCGGACACCTGGTTCTCGAGCTGGATACAGCAGGCCCCGGCTTCGATCATCTTCTTGGCCAGCAGGTACGTGGCCTCGGCGTTGCCGAAACCGGCGTCGATATCGGCGATGATCGGCACCACGTGGGTCTCGTGGTTGTCGATCTTGGCGGTCAATTCGTTGATCTTGGCCTCGTCGCCGGCCTCCTTGGCCTCGTCACGGGCGCGGAACAGGTGGTTCAGCTCCCAGGTGTCGGCCTGGCGCAGGAAGGTGTAGAGCTCTTCGATCAGCGCAGGGACGCTGGTCTTCTCATGCATCGACTGGTCGGGCAGGGGGCCGAACTCGCTGCGCAGGGCGGCGACCATCCAGCCGGACAGGTACAGGTAGCGGCGCTGGGTGGTGCCGAAGTGCTTCTTGATCGAGATCAGCTTCTGCTGACCAATGAAGCCGTGCCAGCAGCCCAGTGACTGGGTGTACTTGGCGCTATCGGCGTCATAGGCGGCCATGTCTTCGCGCATGATGGTGGCGGTGTGGCGGGCGATATCGAGGCCGGTACGAAAGCGGTTCTGGACACGCATGCGTGCAGCGCTCTCTGGATCGATGTTGTCCCACTGGCCGCGCTGAGCTTCGCGAAGCTGAGTCAGTGCCTTGAGTTCGTCAATGAAAGTCATGTTGGGCCGTCCTGTTGTCACCAGAATGTATCGCCTTGAGGCGGTTGGCGGTGTAACGGGCTGTGCCCGTTAGGCCGCGTCGATCATGTGCCGATGTCTCTAGACGCGTGCAGCGTCTTCGCGACATTCCTCTGGCTACCTTCACCTGCCTGCCTTGGGCCTTGTCGGTCGTCTCGGGCGGCGTTGCCGTCGAGGGTTCCACAGCCTGTATCGAGGCGGGTCCCGCTATGCTGCACCTGCGAAGTATAGTCAGGGTCTGTGACTTCGGCCGTGATGTCTTTACGGCCTTGGTCGTAGCCTGGTGGAATCGGTTGTCGGCGACTACAAGACGTGGCGCTGACGCCGCTCTGTCGCTTCTGAAATCCACCATGAACCAGACTATGGCCCATGCCGACGGGGCTGCGCTATTGTCACTTGGGGGGAGAACGGGTTGTAGTCCGACTACAGGAAAGGCTTTTATGAGCACATTCCTGTAGTCGTTTTTCGCGGGGAGAGGGGAGCGTGCGTGCGTCAGTCCGCTAGCGATAGGGTCATATTGCGGTGCGCAATGCCCGCGTCGAGGAAGATATCGCCTTCGGCACGAAAGCCCAGACGTTCGTAGAACACCAGGGCGTGGGTCTGTGCTGCCAGGACCACCTGATGGTGTCCCCGGGCTCGGGCAGCGTCGATGGCGGCCCCCATCAGTGCTGCGCCGATGCCAAGCCCGCGAGTTTCGCCGAGCACCGCCACTCGGCCGATGTGCCCATCGGGCAGCAAGCGGGCGGTGCCGACGGCTTGCTCACCGTGCCAGGCCAGGAAGTGCACGCACTCGGGATCGAGGCCATCCCATTCCTCGTCCTGGGGAACACGTTGTTCATCGATGAAGACGACTCGGCGTATCTCGCTGGCTATCGCGCCGAGGTGATCCCAATTCCCTTGTTCGATGTGAACGGCGCTCATCCCCATTCCTCCTCGTCGTCCATCGGCCAGCCAAGGCTACCGGTATCCACGAGGCGGGTCAGAAGGACGCTGGCGCCGGGCAAGTCGAGGATAGTCGCATCGACCGGTGCAAGGCTCGCCATCCGCCGGGCCAATGCCAGGCTGCAGTTCAGGCCGTCTCCGTCGACAAACAGGGTCGCTCGATCGTTGCCCAGTGATCGCCAGGCGAAACGAGAGCCTGGGGCACGCTCGAGGATTTCACCGTCCTGTAGTGCAGCAACAAGCTCATCGGCGTCGGACGGATGGTCGTTTGGCACCAACTGGTCGACATACTTTGGCTGGGTCATCACGCGGCCGAACCACTGTGCCAGTTGCGCCGGGTCGTCGAGGGTGTCGAGAATCAGCGCGCGCATGCGGGCGAGCGCGGCGTCGTCGACTTCCGCGGGGTCTTCGCAAGGGGCGATGCCTGCGTCCCCGTAGCGGTGAGACGTGGTTTGCAATTCGCCGACATAGTCGGCGAAAGAGGTGATCGACTCATCGGCAGAGGGTGCTCGGAAGCCCACCGAGAAGGTCATGCAGTCGTCGGACTGGCTGACACCGTGGTGCGCCCAGCCCGGCGGTAAATAGAGCATGTCACCCGGCTCCAGCACCCAGTCCTGGTCAGCGTCGACGGCGAAGCTTTCGAGGATGCGCAGGTCGATGCCGGGAACGATCGGTGCGTCGTCGGGGACCTTGCCGCCTAGCTGCCAGCGTCGCTGGCCACTGCCCTGGATCAGGAAGACGTCGTACTGATCGACGTGGGGACCTACGCTGCCGCCGGGAGGGGCGTAGCTCACCATAATGTCATCCAGTCGCCAGCGTGGCAGGAAGGTGAACTGTTCGAGCAGTTCGGCGACTTCCGGCACATAGTGATCCACCGCCTGCACCAGCAGCGACCAATCCCGCTCCGCCAGTTGGGCGAAGGCCGCCGCATCGAAGGGGCCGTGGCTGACCTGCCAGGGGCCGTCGCTGCCGTGCTCCTCGACCAGTCGGGCCTCGATATTGTCCTCGCAGGCGAGCCCGGCCAGCTCGTCCGGGGATAGCGGGCTTTCGAAGTCGGGAAAGGCGCCACGAATCAACAGTGGACGTTGCTGCCAGACGTCACGCAGAAAGTCCTCGGCAGACAGGCCGCCGAGCAGAGCGGAGGGAGTATCGGTTGCCATCTTGGGTCCCTGAGGGTAAGTGGGTGGGAGGCGGGGCTTGACGCGCATCGGCGCGACCCAAGCCAAAGCATCCACGGCATCATCGTCGGCCCATCCGCGTGCCACGGGGCAGGCCCGCCTGGCGGTGGCGAGCGGGCCTGCTCCTGCGCCAGGCCCCTGTCCAGGCTCACTGGTCGCGAGCGGTGGGCTCGGGGCTGGCGTCAGGGCTTCAGTTTTAGCGGCTTGCGCCCAGCGCACGGGCCTGTTCGACGGCGTTGCCGATGTAGTTGCCGGGGGTCAGTGCCTTGAGCTCGGTCTTCACCGCGTCAGGCAGGTCCAGGGTGTCGATGAAGGCGGCAAAGCCGGCCTGATCGATGCGCTTGCCGCGGGTCAGCTCCTTGAGCTTCTCGTAGGGCTTCTCGATGCCGTAGCGACGCATCACGGTCTGGATCGGCTCGGCGAGCACTTCCCAGCTGGCGTCCAGGTCATCGGCCAGGCGCGCCGGGTTGGCTTCCAGCTTGCTGATGCCCTTGAGCGCGGCCTGGTAAGCGATCAGGCCGTACGCCAGGCCGACACCGAGGTTTCTGAGCACCGTGGAGTCGGTCAAATCGCGCTGCCAGCGAGAGATCGGCAGCTTCTGGGCCAGGTGTGCCAGGATCGCGTTGGCTAGCCCCAGGTTGCCCTCGGAATTTTCGAAGTCGATCGGGTTGACCTTATGCGGCATCGTCGACGAGCCGATCTCGCCGGCGACGGTGCGCTGCTTGAAGTAGCCCAGCGAGATGTAGCCCCACACATCGCGGTCGAAGTCGATCAGGATGGTGTTGAAGCGGCACACGGCGTCAAACAGCTCGGCGATGTAGTCGTGGGGTTCGATCTGGGTGGTATAGGGGTTGAAGGTCAGACCGAGCCCTTCGACGAAGGTCTGGGCGTTGGCCTGCCAGTCGATCTCCGGATAGGTGGTCAGGTGGGCGTTGTAGTTGCCCACGGCGCCGTTGATCTTGCCGAGGATCTCGGCGCTCTCGATCTGCTTGAGCTGACGGCCGAGGCGGTAGGCGACATTGGCCATTTCCTTGCCGAGCGTGGTGGGACTCGCGGTCTGGCCGTGGGTGCGCGACAGCATCGGCACCTCGGCGTGCTCGCTGGCCAATCGGGCAATCTCACGCTCGACCTGCCGCAGGGTCGGCAGCAGGGCATCCAGGCCGTCGCGTAGCATCACGCCGTAGGACAGGTTGTTGATGTCCTCGCTGGTGCAGGCGAAGTGAACAAACTCGCTGACCGCATGAAGCTCGGCGTGGTCGGCGATGGCTTCCTTGAGGAAGTACTCGACCGCCTTGACGTCGTGGTTGGTCGTGCGCTCGATGTCCTTGATTCGCGCCGCGTCGGCCTCGGAAAAGTCGCCGATGAGGCGAGCGAGAAAGGCGCTGGCGTCGGCCGATAGCGGCGGAACTTCCGTAATCTGCGGGTGCGCGGCGAGGCGCTCCAGCCAGCGCACTTCGACGATCACGCGGGCGCGAATCAGGCCGAACTCGCTGAAGTGTTCACGCAGGGATTCGGCTTTGGCGCCGTAACGGCCATCGACGGGAGAGAGGGCGGTGAGAGCGGAGAGTTGCATGGCGTGGGTTCCGGCGGTCAGTGTCAGGAAGTCAGTCGGGTAACGGTATCGCGTCGGGTGCCGCCTGGTGGCGACACCCAGGGTCGAGTCAGAGGTCATCCAGGGCGCGCTTCATGGCGCCACGCTGGAAGATCAGCTTCCAGCGACGGCCGCCCTGCTGGTGCCAGAGCAGACCGAAGCGCACACCGGACAGCAGGCAGGCGCGCACCCGCTCCGGCATCATGCGGCTCTGCAGCAGGGAGGGGTCGCCCTGAACGACGATCCGATTCTTGAACGTCGAGAGTGTCTGCTGATAGGCCTCGCCGAGGCTCGCTACGACGTTTTCATGGGTGTTGCCGAAGTGCTCGGCCTGGCCCTGGATACGCGTGAGGTGGCGACCGAGGTCGTCGAGCATGGCGGTGTTGGTGCGCAGCTTGTTCATGATCAGCATCAAGCTGAAGCCGTAGCGCATCACCACGGGATTGGCCTGGCGCCGTCCGAGCACCGCCTCGAGCGTATCGAGGCCAAGGCGCAGATTGTTCGGGTGGCCGCCGTAGATGGATTCGAAGGACGGCGGGTTGGTCTCGAGAGTGGCGTTGATCTGGGTTTCCCAGGCACGCGAATCGACCTGCCCGGTGCGTGCCAGTTCATCGACCAGGTGGGCGGCCTGGAACACGCCGGCCAAGGCGATGGCCTGACGAGCGCCGGGGGAGTCCGGCGCACGGTGGATCGGAATCGAGTCGTTCATGCCGCCAGCTCCTGTGCATTCCAGGTGGACCGGATCACGCCGCCGCCGAGGCAGATGTCGCCATCGTAGAGGACCAGCGATTGCCCCGGGGTGACCGCACGCTGGGGCTCGTCGAAGTGAACTTCGACGCCGCCATCGGCACGGGTACGCATGCTGCAGGCCACATCGCTCTGACGATAACGTGTCTTGGCGGTGAAGCGCCCCTCGGCCAGCGGCGCACTGCCGGCGACCCAGTCCATGGCCTCGGTGGCCAGGCTGTCGGAATAGAGCAGCGGATGGTGTTTGCCCTGTACGGCGATAAGCACGTTGCGATCGAGATCCTTGCCGGCGACGTACCACGGATCTTCGGAATAGTCGGCGAGTCCGCCGATGCCGAGTCCCTGGCGTTGTCCCAAGGTGTAGTACATCAGGCCCATGTGGTCACCGATGACGTCGCCTTCCGGGGTCTCGATGGTGCCGGGCTGGGCCGGCAGGTACTGCTGGAGGAAGTCCGAAAAGCGGCGTTCGCCGATGAAGCAGATGCCGGTCGAGTCTTTCTTCTTGGCCGTGATCAGGCCATGGGCCTCGGCAATCGCGCGGACTTCGGGCTTCTCGATCTCGCCGACGGGAAACAGGGTGCGCGCAATCGCCGCCTCGGGTACTGCGTGCAGAAAATAGCTCTGGTCCTTGTTGGCATCGCGCCCCTTGAGCAAGCGGGCGCGGCCGTCGCGTTGGCCGCCACGGACATAGTGCCCCGTCGCTATCAGGTCGGCGCCGAGCATTTCGGCGTAGTCCAGGAAGACCTTGAACTTGATTTCGCGGTTGCAGAGGATGTCCGGATTCGGCGTGCGCCCGGCCTTGTACTCGGCCAGAAAATGCTCGAACACGTTATCCCAGTACTCGGCGGCGAAGTTCGCGGTGTGCAGCGGGATCTCCAGCTTGTCGCACACGGCCTGGGCATCCGCCAGGTCGTCCATGGCGGTGCAGTATTCGGTGCCGTCGTCCTCGTCCCAGTTCTTCATGAACAGACCCTCTACCTGATACCCCTGTTCGATCAGGCGGAGGGCGGAAACGGAGGAGTCGACACCGCCGGACATACCGACGATGACCTTGCCGGTGGGCGCAGACATGGCAACTCTCGAAATGGTGGCAGTCGTATCGACTCGCCTTGGTGATTTGGCGGATGCTTTGCGTGGTCAAGGCCTGGCGCGGGTAGCCGCGAGCCGTCCCGAATCGTCGGCGCAGAAGCCCGCGGGCGTTTTCAGCGCAGAAGCCCGCGAGCGTTTCAGTGCAGAGGGCAGCAGGCGTTTTCGGCGAGCCCGGGCGATGACCACTAAATGGGCGGGGATTATACACGATTCGACGCCAGGAACCGAAGCCCTCGCCGCAGGGGCCGGTAGCCTGCGCCGGGAGGCTCCCGGCCAGCGCGGTTGTTGCCCCGGAACCCGGGCGACGGCCGGGGTTGCCGGGTGAGGCGGGAGCGCCTGGTCTGATCGGGTCGCAACGCTCAACGCTCGCGGATGACCTCCATGGGAAAGGTCTTGCCGGCCAGCGCATCGCGGATTCGCCTGAGCACCAGTGGGCTGCGCAGGCGCCCGTCGCGCTCGAGTGCCTCGATCTCCTCCAGCGTCAGCCAGTGAATGGCCAGGATGTCTCGGTCCAGGTCGTTGCCGAGGTGAGCCAGGGCCATGCCGAAAAAAGCATGGCTATGGAAGGTCTTGCCGTCCGGCGCATGGTAGACATAGAGCCCCAGGTAGTCGGTGATACCGACGCGCCAGGCGGTCTCTTCCTCGACTTCTCGCAGCGCGCCATCGCGCACGCGCTCACCGGGTTCCAGGTGCCCGGCGGGTTGATTGAATAGCGTATAGGGGCCGCCACGGTCTTCTTCCACCATCAGGAATCGGCCGGCGCGTTCGACCACCGTGGCCACGGTCACTAGAGGGGTCCAGCGGGTCATCGGCGTCTCCTCGGACGGTGTGATGGACGCGAATCCGCGCGCTTGGGTGCGTGCAGGGTCTGGTGTCGCCATTGTCCGGGGGCGAGGTCATCCAGCCGCCAAGGGCCGATGGCAACGCGCACCAGGCGTAATGTCGGGTGGCCGACGTGGGCCGTCATGCGCCGCACCTGGCGATTGCGGCCTTCGCTGATGGTGAGTTCCAACCAGCATGTGCTTGGATGGCGCTTTGGGTCCAGTGGCGGAACCCGCTCCGCCAGCCCGCTGTCTGATAGGCGTCGTACCTTGGCCGGCCGCGTGGGGCCGTCCTTCAGCGTGACGCCTTCGCGCAACGCGTTCAAGGCGGCGTCGCTCGGTTGGCCTTCGACCAGCACACGATAGGTCTTGGACTGCTTGTGGCGGGGGTGGCTGATGCGATGAATCAGCTCACCATCGTCGGACAGCAGCAGCAGGCCTTCGGAGTCATAGTCGAGGCGTCCAGCCGCGTAGATGCCGGGGCGGTCGATGACCTCGGCCAGGGTCGCTCGGCCCTCGCTGTCGGTGAACTGGGAGAGCATACGGTAAGGCTTGTGCAGCAGGTAGAGCTGGCTCATGAGCGGCGAGACCGAAGGATGAAAATGGGTTGACGATAAGATTGTCGACAAAGCCTACTCCGGGCGCGGGCCGTGATGCTATACTCCGCGCTCCACTGAACAGACCAGACAGGGGAGTTCTCAATGGGTTTCCAGAAAATTGTCGTCCCAGAAGGCGGCGAAAAGATCACTGCCAACGCCGACAACAGCCTCAACGTGCCGAATCAGCCGATTATCCCGTTTATCGAGGGTGATGGCATCGGTGTCGACGTGACGCCGGCGATGAAAATCGCCATCGACGCCGCCGTGCAGAAAGCTTACAACGGCGAGCGCAAGATCCACTGGATGGAAGTCTACGCCGGTGAAAAGGCGACGCAGGTCTACGACGCCGACACCTGGCTGCCGGAAGAAACCCTGCAGGCGGTACAAGAGTACATCGTCTCCATCAAGGGTCCGCTGACCACGCCGGTGGGCGGTGGTATCCGCTCCCTGAACGTAGCGCTGCGCCAGAAGCTTGACCTGTACGTCTGCCAGCGCCCGGTACGTTGGTTCGAAGGCGTGCCGAGCCCTGTGAAGAAGCCGGGCGACGTGGACATGGTCATCTTCCGCGAAAACTCCGAAGACATCTATGCCGGCATCGAGTGGAAGGCCGGCACGCCCGACGCCGACAAGGTCATCAAGTTCCTGCGCGAAGAGATGGGTGTCACCAACATCCGCTTCCCGGAGAACTGCGGTATCGGTGTCAAGCCGGTGTCCATCGAAGGAACCAAGCGCCTGGTGCGTCAGGCCCTGCAGTACACCGTGGACAACGACCGCGAGTCGCTGACCCTGGTACACAAGGGCAACATCATGAAGTTCACCGAAGGCTCCTTCAAGGATTGGGGCTACGAGCTCGCCAAGGAAGAGTTTGGCGCCGAGCTGCTCGACGGTGGCCCGTGGATGACCTTCAAGAACCCGAAGACCGGCAAGGACATCGTGGTCAAGGACGTGATCGCCGATGCCATGCTGCAGCAGATCCTGCTGCGCCCGGCAGAGTATGACGTCATTGCCACCCTCAACCTTAACGGTGACTACCTGTCCGATGCTCTGGCGGCGGAAGTCGGCGGCATCGGCATCGCGCCGGGCGCCAACATCTCCGACACGACCGCGATGTTCGAGGCGACTCACGGCACCGCGCCGAAGTACGCCGGCCAGGACAAGGTCAACCCGGGCTCGCTGATTCTCTCTGCCGAGATGATGCTGCGTCACATGGGGTGGGTCGAGGCCGCTGATCTGGTGCTCAAGGGCACCGAGAAAGCCATCAGCAAGGGTGAGGTCACCTACGACTTCCATCGTCTGATGGACGATGCCAAGCTGCTGAAGTGCTCCGAGTTTGGGCAGGCTATCGCCGACAACATGTAAGCGTCGCGCCGGTAAGGGCCCTCGTCCGTTCGCGGACGGGGGCCTTTTTGCGTGAAAGCGGGCGCGAATGGCCCGATAATAGGGAGGGTGACTGAACCCTGCCGCGTCACCGGCGTCCAATGGTCGATGTCACCGACATGCCGGGGCGGCACGTTTTCTGACAGTGTGAGGCTTATGTTGATGGATTGTGTACGCGACCCGGTGAAGGGCCCGGCCCCGATGATCGCGGGCATGACGCGCCCGCCCGGACCCGCAGAGGAAGAGGGGGATGTAGCGACTCAGCAGGCCGACCCTGAGCTCGCGCAGCCGCCGATGTATAAGGTTGTCTTGCATAATGACGACTTTACCCCCATGGAGTTCGTTGTAGAGGTGCTACAGACGTTCTTTCACATGGATAGTGAGACCGCGGTGCAGATCATGCTGACGGTCCACAGCCATGGAAAGGCCATCTGCGGCGTCTTTACCCGCGACATTGCGGAAACCAAGAGCCACCAGGTGAACGAGTACGCCCGGGAGTGCGAACACCCGCTACTCAGCGATATCGAGACGGCGGACTAACCCGTGGCGCGACAGTGAAAGCTGTTGCATCGCGCCAGCGTTGACGAAGAACTTGCAACGGTGGCGTTTGTACCCGATGTTGATGATGCCGGACCACAAAAGATCCGATGCAAGCCCTATGCGGCGAGAAGGGGACTGCCATGCTGAGCAAAGAACTTGAACTGACCCTGAACACGGCTTTTACCGTGGCACGCTCCAAGCGCCACGAGTTCATGACCGTGGAGCACCTGCTGCTGGCGCTTTTGGATAATGCTTCCGCATCAGACGTGCTGCGCGCCTGTGGGGCCAATCTCGACAAGCTGCGGTCCGACCTGCAGGATTTCATCAATTCAACGACGCCGCTGATCCCCGAGGATCAGACCGACCGTGAGACGCAGCCGACGCTGGGGTTCCAGCGCGTGCTGCAGCGAGCGGTCTTCCACGTTCAGTCGTCCGGCAAGAGTGAAGTCACCGGCGCCAACGTGCTCGTGGCGATCTTCTCCGAGCAGGAAAGTCAGGCGGTGTACTTCCTCAAGCAGCAGAACGTTGCGCGAGTCGATGCGGTCAACTATATCGCCCATGGCATCTCCAAGGTCTCTGGCCACGGCCAAAGCCCTGCCTCCAACGCCCATGAGGCGGAGGATGCCGAGGAGGGTGGTAACGAGGCCGGCGGCAACCCGCTGACCGGGTTCGCCACCAACCTCAATGAGCAGGCTCGCATGGGCAAGATCGATCCGTTGATCGGGCGCGATTCCGAGCTCGAGCGAGTGGTGCAGATCCTGGCTCGGCGGCGCAAGAACAACCCATTGCTGGTAGGCGAGGCCGGCGTCGGCAAGACCGCCATCGCCGAGGGCCTGGCCAAGCGTATCGTCGAGGAAGACGTGCCTGACGTCATTGGCGATGCCGTGGTTTATTCGCTGGACATGGGCGCGTTGCTCGCGGGAACCAAGTATCGGGGCGATTTCGAGAAGCGGCTCAAGAGTCTGCTCGCGGAGCTGCGCAAGCTGCCCAATGCGATCTTGTTCATCGACGAGATTCACACCGTGATCGGTGCGGGCGCGGCCTCCGGCGGCGTGATGGATGCCTCCAACCTGCTCAAGCCGCTGCTGTCTTCCGGCGAGCTACGCTGCATTGGCTCCACCACCTTCCAGGAATTCCGCGGCATCTTCGAGAAGGACCGTGCCTTGGCCCGTCGCTTCCAGAAAGTCGATGTGATGGCGCCGTCGGTGGAAGACTCGATTCGTATCCTCAAGGGGCTGCGTTCGCGCTTCGAGGAGCACCACCAGCTCAAGTACACCGACGCGGCGCTCGACACGGCGGCGCGGTTGGCCGACCGGTACATCAACGACCGCTTCCTGCCGGACAAGGCGATCGACGTGATCGACGAGGCCGGTGCCCACCAGCGCCTGCTGCCGCCGGAGATGCGCGTCGATACCATCGACGTGGATCAGGTCGAGGCCGTGGTGGCCTCCATCGCCCGGATTCCGCCGAAGAGCGTGTCGAGCTCCGATCGCAAGTTGCTCGAGAACCTCGATCGCGACCTGAAGATGCTGGTGTTCGGTCAGAACGAAGCCATCGATGGCCTGTCGGCGGCGATCAAGCTGTCGCGGGCCGGGCTCAAGTCGCCGGACAAGCCGGTAGGCAGCTTCCTGTTCGCCGGGCCGACCGGTGTCGGCAAGACCGAAGTCGCGCGCCAGCTGGCCCATATCATGGGGATCGAGCTGCTGCGCTTCGACATGTCCGAGTACATGGAGCGGCACACCGTGTCGCGTTTGATCGGCGCGCCTCCCGGTTATGTCGGCTACGACCAGGGCGGGCTCCTGACCGAAGCCATCACCAAGCAACCGCATTGTGTGCTGCTGCTTGATGAGATCGAGAAGGCTCACCCCGAGGTCTTCAACCTGCTGCTGCAGGTCATGGATCACGGTCGTCTGACCGACAACAACGGTCGCGAAGCCGACTTCCGCCACGTCATTCTGATCATGACCTCCAACGCCGGGGTCGAGCTGGCCTCGCGGCGCTCGATCGGTTTTCAGACCCAGGACCATTCCACCGATGCCATGGAGGTCATTCGCAAGACCTTTACGCCGGAGTTCCGCAACCGCCTGGATGGCATCATTCAGTTCCATGCGCTGCCGATGCCGGTCGTGCGCAACGTGGTCGACAAGTTCCTGGTGGAGCTGCAGGCACAGCTCGACGAGAAGCGCGTCCAGCTCGAGGTCGACGACGAAGCGCGGGATTGGCTCGCCACGACTGGCTATGACCCGGACATGGGGGCACGCCCGATGGCGCGCCTGATTCAGGAAAAGCTCAAGAAGCCGTTGGCTGAGATGATCCTGTTTGGTGACCTGTCCGAGCATGGCGGCCTGGTACACGTTCGCCTCGAGAACGGCGAGCTTCATCTGTCCACCGACGTGGAGCTGGCCGACGCGCCTTGATCGGCGAGCCGGGAAGAGCGTCATCCGTATTCGGTCGATGAACCGAGATGACCCGATACGGTAAGGCTTAGGTGACAGAAGGCTCAGCCAGGAGTGAGCAAGGCACGACGCCCCGTCTTTGACGGGGCGTCGTCGTTTGTGCCGGGTGCCGCTGTTGACGATGATGCCGCTGTTGGAGCCGATGGCGAACTGACCGGCAGCGCGATGTCGCGAATCGTGCCGGGTTGCCGGTGGCCGTGGTTCGAGAAGAGCGGCGAGCCCATCGCCATGGCGTAGGTGCGTGGACGGCGGGCAGGCGGGTCATTGTCGGGCCGGTTGGGCCGGTTTCGAGGGAGAGGCGGGCAACGCCGATATCTCGGTGGCTACCGGCGCGGGCTCCTGGTCGGCGCTGGGCATAGGGTCAGCGCCTGAGCGATATGGAACGGCCGCGGTGGATCGGCCTTGCGCCAGATATGAGATGGGCCAGGCACAGAAAAACGCAAGCAGCACCGCCCTGCAACGCGAGCAGCAGGGCAAGGTCTTGCGTATTCGTAGATCTGGATCACCGGCGGGGCGGGGCGCGCCGCACAGGGCGCTCGGGGCCGATGACGTGGCGCTCTGCGCGTGGCGCAGTTGCCGTCCGCTCAGCGCGAGCGGTAGACGATGCGACCCTTGGACAGATCGTAAGGGGTCAGCTCGACCTTGACCTTATCACCGGTGAGAATGCGGATGTAGTTCTTGCGCATCTTGCCGGAGATATGAGCGGTGACCACGTGGCCGTTTTCCAGCTCGACGCGGAACATGGTATTGGGAAGGGTATCGACGACGACGCCTTCCATTTCGATATGGTCTTCGCGTGCCATATAGGCGAATCCTCGCTGATGAAGTCGAAAAAATCCCGACAGCAGATGGCGGTAGGTTCCGCCCGTGTCGTTAGGATAGCGCGATATTCTGCCGTATGCCGGGCCAGATGGCAAAGGAGATGGATGAAGTCGCTGGGGTTTGTCGGGAAAATGCAGAGAAACGTCAGGCTCAGAAGGGAATGAGGCGTCGCCATTGGCGTCCATCGAGGCGCTCCAGCGGCTGGAACGCCTGCTTGTAGCTCATCTTGCGGCAGTGTTCGATCCAGTAGCCCAGATACAGGTGAGGCAGCCCCTGGGCGGCAGCGCGGGCGATCAGTGTCAGGACCGCCTGGGTGCCGAGCGAACGACGCTCAAACGTTTCTGCGGGATCGAAGAAGGTGTAGATGGCCGACAAGCCGTGGTGCAGTTCATCGAAGGCTGAAACGGCGACGAGCTGGCCTTCCAGGCGCAGCTCAAGGAGCCTTGCATAGGGTTGGTCCAGGCTCAGGAAGGTGCGGTACTGTTCGTGGCTTGGCGGGAACATATCGCCGTCATGGTGACGAGTGCAGATATAGCGGGCGTAGAGGTCGTAATGCTCCGCCTTGAACAGGGCAGGGCATACGGTCACCGTCAGGTCGGCGTTGCGCTTTGCCAGGCGGCGCTGGGTACGGTTGGGCGCGAACTCGGCCACCGGAATGCGTACGGATAAGCAGGCGTTGCAGCCTTCGCAGTGCGGACGGTAGAGGTGCTGGCCACTGCGCCGAAAACCGAGCAGCGTCAGGGCGTCATAGACCCCTTGTCCCGGCGACTCCTTGGGATCCAGGAACAGGGTGGTTGCCTCGCGGTCAGGCAAGTAGCTGCAGGCATGTGGCACCGTGAGGAAGAAGCGCAGATCGCGCACCGGCTGCCGCGGGGTATTGCTGCTCAAGGCTGCCGTCTCCTATTGCGTGTGGGCGATCCCGCTGCCGGACCGGCAGGTGTCGAAAGCGAACCGACTCCGCGAAGGCTCGGTCGCTCGCGACCCGTATTGGGTGGGGCGATGCAGTGATCCTGTCGCTGAGCTCATTCACTGACCCCGTTCACTGCTTCCTTTTCACTGCCCCTTTCCCTGATCCCTTGTGCTGATTCCGTGGACAGAGGCCCATGGCAGCGGAGGGCTAACCGTGAGTCAGGTCGAGGGAGGGCGCGACAGCGGGCCTGGTGCGTCACTGCGACTCGTCGCCCAGGGTGTCGAAGGACCATGTCGGTGTCATCGGCGCGGCGTCGTCGTGTCCCGTCAAGTGTGTATCAAGATAGTCGATGAATTCGCGTCGGGCGATACCTCTAGCGCCCAGACTTTCCAGGTGCGGGGTATGCATCTGGCAGTCGATCAGGCGGCCTCTGCCGGCGGCCATGGCCCTCGCCAGGTGAACGAGGGCTACCTTGGAGGCGTCAGGCGCGACGGAGAACATCGATTCTCCGAAGAATAGCGGGCCGAGTGCCACGCCATAGAGCCCCCCCACGAGTGCCCCCTGGTGCCAGACTTCTACGGAGTGGGCGATCCCGTGGCGGTGGAGTTCACGATAGGCTGCGCACATTTCCGCGGTGATCCAGGTATCGGCCTGAGTATCGCGCGGTGCAGCACAGGCTTCGATGACCCTATCGAAGGCGCGGTCCGCGCTGACCGTGAAGCCGCCATTGCGCAGGCGCTTGGCCAGGCTGCGCCGCACCCGAATCTCCTCCGGTGGTAGCACCATGCGCGTTCCTGGACTCCACCACAGGATGGGTTGGTCGTCGTTGTACCAGGGGAAGATGCCACGACGGTAAGCGCTCACCAACCAGGCCGGCGTCAGGCCCCCACCCGCCGCCAGCAGGCCGTCGGGGTCGTCGAGAGCATCGGTCACTGGCGGAAACTGGACGGGCGACTCGGCGAGCCAGGGCAGCATGTCGATGTCCTCGGATGAAAAGCAGATGGGTTTGGGCGTAGAGTGTGACCCGCCCGGGGGGCCGTGCTCAAGGTCGCAAGGGCCTATAACCTTGCCCCCAGGCTCGGTATCATGGCCGTGAGTAGAAAGTTGGAAGACGCCCACGAGGCGCAAGGGGATGGCCGCTTGAGTGCCAATAAGAAGTCCACGTCGTCACGTGCGACGGCGGCAGCCGCCAGGGAGACCGCCAAACGGGTTGGTGTTCGTCTGCATGGCTCTGCCAGGGAAGGTGTCATCATCATTCTGTTGGCTGCCTGCGTCTTTCTGTTGCTGGCGCTATTCAGCTTCCAGCCGGAAGACCCCGGCTGGTCCCGCAGCGGACCCGAGACGGCGGTGGCCAACTGGATGGGGCCCTTCGGCGCCTGGCTTGCCGACGTGCTGTATTCGCTGTTCGGCGTCAGTGCCCTGTGGTGGCCCGGCATGCTCGGGTTCTCTGGCTGGTGGCTGATCCGCTCGCGCCAGGAGCGCTTCGAGTGGGATGCCACGGCGCTGGCGGTTCGCTGCGGTGGGCTGGTGCTGTTGCTGCTCGGTACCACCACACTTGGTGCGTTGTATTTCTTTCGTCCCGACAGTCCGCTGCCTTACTCCACCGGAGGGATCCTCGGCGAAGGATTGGTCGGTGCCCTTCGGCCATTGGTCGGCACCGGCGGTACCGGGCTGCTGGCCATCGCCGGCATTCTCTGCGGCATGCCATTGTTCACCGGCCTTTCCTGGCTGAACCTGGTCGATGAGCTGGGCAACCGTGTGGTGCGGCTTGGCCGCTGGGTGAGTGCTCGCTTCGGCGGTGGTGACGCGGACGACGCCGTGTCTTCCGACGTATCCGGACCCCAGAAGGTGGCGCGGTCGGCGTCCGCACCGACTGCCGAGCCCCGCGACGATGATAACGTCGATGCTAGCGTCGATGATGGTTCGGGTGAGGAGGCGGCACCGAGTTGGTGGCGGCGTTTGGTACCCGGTGCCAAGCGACGCGAAGCGCCGGATCTCGAAGCGCCGGTAGGGCGCCGCGAGCCGGGCTTTGATAGCCGCATGGGCGATGACGGCAATACCGATATCCCCTGGGACGTCGCGGAGCGGATGCCTTCTGCGAAGCAGCCTGGTGGCTCGTACATCGAGCGTGAGGCAGAGGCCGCCGCGAAGCGCCAGACCGGACGCCAGGATGCCGCTCGGCGCGCCGACGCGCCGAGCCGAGAAGCCCGCGAGCCGACACTGGGCGCGGCTTTCGCTTCATCACCGGCGGCGGGCCAGGACGGTGCCGGACATCACACTGTGGATCGTCAGGGTGTCGAGTCGCCGAGCGCGGGGCCTCAGGGCTCTGGTCAGGTGGACCCTGGCGCCGCACTGGCCGCGGGTAGCGCCCAGGACGCTCCGCGCCCGAAGATGTCATTGCGAGCGGAGCGTTCCGAGCCTCGTGTGCCGGGCGCCGCATCACCGCCAACCGCGGGGGGGCGCGCGCTTCAAGCGCGGACGCCAGTGTCCGGTCAGCGCCCGGTAGCGGGGCCCGGCGAGGCCTCGCAGCAGGTTCCGACTGGTGAAGTACCAACGGCCTCGGGCGCTGGTGACGATCGTGGAGCGGCGGGGGGCAACAGCTCGCCCGACGTCCGCACGCCCCGTCCAAGCGCTGCCGTCTCTCCCGAGAACCCCGCGCCCCGCGCTGACACTGCGCGCTCCGCCGATGACGCAGCCGTGGTGGGCGCTTACCCCGGTGCAGAGCACGGCGCCGAGGGGGCAATGGCGGGCCCGTCTGCGCCATCTCCGTCGTCGACGCAGCCGTTGTCGTCTGACGCAGTGAGCGCTGAGCAAGGTGAACCAAGAGCGGTCGCGCCGCCGTGGGCGACTGATGCGCCCGATGAAACGCCAGAGTCTGCCCGGGCCAACCCCTTCGCCTCGTCGGTGGCTCCGCGTGGTGAGCGTCGCGCCGAGGAAATCCCGGACCCGGTGCTGCCCGATGACGGTGGCGCCCTGGCCGGTGCGGCTATCGCCGGAGCCGGCGCGGCGTCATTGCTGGCGACGACCCACGAGGCGCCACGCGCCACGCGGGGCGCCAGTGTGCCGGGGGCGGCGCGTACCGCCCCGACGCAAGGCTCCGGCGACGTCGGTGCTTCCGACCAGCAGCGTCATGATTCAGGCGCCGAGCCAGGGCACGGCACGATGCGCTCCGTCGAGCCTGCCCAGGAGCACCATGACGCCGCAACGCAAGCACCGTCGCGCCCAGCCGCCGCCTCGGCGCCTGGCCACGAGTCGATGGGGCAAGCGCCGGCAGGCGACGAGGCTCAAGGCCAGGTAGCGACCGCCGAGCAAGGTCGCGAGGCCGCCGACAGTGGCCCCACCCTGTGGACCGTGGAGCACCTGCAGAGCCAGCGCCCGGGGCTCGAGAACATGCCCGAGCCCGACGGCGACTTGCCGAGCCTGCGCCTGTTGACGCCCCCCGAGCCGCATCAGCCCAACTATACCGAGCAGGAACTGGCCGACATGGCCGAGCTGCTGGAGATGCGTCTGCGCGAGTATGGCGTCAAGGCCGAGGTGGTCGACACTTGGCCGGGGCCGGTGATCACGCGTTTCGAGATCAAGCCGGCAGCCGGGGTAAAGGTCTCCAAGATCAGTAACCTGGCCAAGGACCTGGCGCGCTCGCTGATGGTCAAGAGTGTGCGCGTGGTCGAGGTGATCCCGGGCCGCCCGACGGTCGGTATCGAGATCCCCAACCCCAATCGTGCCATGATCCGGTTGCGTGAGGTCATCGACTCGGATCGCTACCAGCAGGAGGGGTCTGCCCTGACCATGGCGCTTGGCCAAGACATTGGCGGCGCCCCTGTGGTCGCCAACCTGGGCAAGATGCCCCACGTGCTGGTAGCCGGTACCACCGGCTCGGGCAAGTCGGTGGGCGTCAATGCGATGTTGATCTCCATGTTGCTCAAGGCCACACCGGACGAGCTGCGCCTGATCATGGTCGACCCCAAGATGCTGGAGTTGTCGGTCTACGATGGCATTCCGCACCTGCTGGCGCCGGTTGTCACCGACATGAAGGAGGCGGCCAATGGACTGCGCTGGTGCGTTGCCGAGATGGAGCGTCGCTACAAGCTGATGGCGGCCATGGGGGTGCGCAACATTGCCGGCTTCAACAGCAAGCTGGACGAGGCCGAACGCGCCGGTGCCCAGGTCGCGGATCCGCTTTGGGAGCCGCAGCCCTGGGAGATGCATCAGACACCGCCGGTGCTCGAGAAGCTACCCTACATCGTCGTTGTGATCGACGAGTTCGCCGACATGTTCATGATCGTCGGCAAGAAGGTCGAAGAACTGATCGCGCGTCTGGCACAGAAGGCGCGGGCGGCGGGCATCCATCTTATTCTGGCGACCCAGCGGCCATCGGTCGATGTGGTGACGGGCTTGATCAAGGCCAACATCCCCACCCGCATGGCGTTCCAGGTGTCGTCGCGCATCGACTCTCGCACCATTCTCGATCAGGGCGGTGCCGAGAACCTGCTGGGTCACGGTGACATGCTGTATCTCCCCGCCGGCTCCGGACAGCCGACCCGTGTCCACGGTGCCTTCGTCGATGACGACGAGGTCCACCGGGTGGTCGATGACTGGAAGCGTCGTGGCGAGCCAGAATACGTCGAGGAAATCCTCTCCGGCGGGGTCTCCGCGGATGCCTTGACCGGGCTCGAGGCGGAAGGCTCGGGGGACGGCGATGATGCCGAGCAGGATGCGATCTACGATGAAGCGGTCCAGTTCGTCACCGAGAGTCGGCGCGCCTCGATCTCGGCAGTGCAGCGTCGGTTCAAGATCGGTTACAACCGCGCGGCGCGTCTGGTTGAAGCGATGGAGGGAGCCGGGGTGGTCTCGACCATGGGCACCAATGGCAGTCGTGAGGTCCTGGCGCCGCCGCCGGTGGGCAACTAGTCCACTTTCTCGCACTCGCCGGCCATCGTCGCGAATTTGCGACGACGGCCGGCGGCAGGGTGCAACTACCATGCAAGGTCCCTGGATGAGGGCGGGTCAACGCAACTCGTCGATCCTCCCGCAGTCACAGTGACACAATGACCATCACGGAGTAAGCCGCTTATGTCCCTGAAACGGACGCTGACCTCGAGTGTGACCATCCTCACTGCCGCCCTGATGCTTCCCGGCATGGCGTTGGCCGATGGCGCCGAGCGACTCACGCGTATGCTGAAGCCGCTGGAGACTTACTCGGCGGACTTCGATCAGCAGATCCTCGACGGCAGCGGGCAGCGCCTGCAACAGGCCAGCGGTCGCATGTGGCTGTCGCGGCCGGGGCGTTTTCGCTGGGAGGTCAACGCGCCTTACGAGCAGGTCGTGGTGTCCGACGGCGATCAGGTGACTCTCTATGACCCCGACCTTCAGCAGGCCACGGTGCAGCCGCTGGATCAGCGCGTGACGCACACACCCGCGCTGCTGCTGTCAGGCAGCGCCAGTGAGCTGACCGAGAACTACGAAGTCTCCAGCAGCCAGCAGGGCGTTGCCGAAACCTTTACCCTGGTACCGACCGCCGCCGACACGCTGTTCGAGGAGTTGCGCTTGACCTTCTACAGCGAAGAGCTGGGCTTTCTCGAAATGACCGACAGCACCGGACAGCGCACCGCCATCGAGTTCGACAATGTCGAGCAGAACGGCGGCGTCGACGAGTCCAAGTTCGACTTCCAGATCCCCGAAGGCACCGACGTGATTCGCCAATCGTCCTGATTGCGCACCGCACCCCTTGCCGGTGCCGGCCGGAGACAACGCCCCTGAACGGCCACGTTCAGGGGCGTTGTCGTTGTCCAATGACGTGGGGGCCGCCGCGGACGATCGAGGGCGCGGCGCTCGGCCCCGTGACGGCCATGGTCGCCGGGTTGCCATCGCTAGTCTCGCTTTAGTGGCGCAAACAGCAACTCGAACAGGGCCTTGCGAATGGCCGGAGAGGCCTGGTTGCGCGCGTAGGCGAGTAGCACATCGCGGTGGTTGGGGTGCTGCGCGTTGCGCACCAGGATCTGGCGTGCCTGCCGGACATGGCCAGGGGACATGGCGATTTCTCCAAGGTTTCAAGCACCGGAGGGGGGGGGGGCTCGATAGAGACTCTGTCGATGCACCCTGCGCCTTCCTTACCCGGCCAAGATGGGATCAGCGTTGATCCGGTTCATCCGCGGCGGCGTCCAGCTCGGCACGCCAGGCCATGATCCGCGCGAAACGCTCCTCATGGCCGTGACCGGTCGGCGCATAGAATTGTTGGGCCGGCACCTCATCGGGCCAGCAATCGTGGGCGTGACCGGCGGGGTAGCCGTGGGGCTCGCTGTGGGCGTAGCGGTAGCCATCGCCATGGCCGAGGGACTCCATCAGCTTGGTCGGTGCGTTGCGCAGATAGGTCGGCACTTCCAGGCGTGGTTGGCTCGCGGCGAATTGCTGTGCGGACTTCCAGGCGCGGTCGATGGCGTTGCTCTTGGGCGCCACGGCAAGGTGAATGATGGCGTGGGCGATGGCACGCTGGCCCTCATAATCCCCGAGCCGTAGATAGGCGTCCCAGGCGGCGATCACCAGAGGCAGCGCGCGGGGGTCGGCGTTGCCCACGTCCTCCGAAGCGATGGCGGACAGGCGGCGAACCACATCCAGCGGATCGCCGCCGCCCTGGATGAACCTTGCCATGTACAGCAAGGCTGCATCCGGGCGCGATGAACGTACCGACTTGTGGATGGCCGACAGCAGGTCGTAGTAGTAGTCGCCTTGCTTGTCGAAGGCGCTGGCGGTGTGGCCAATGACATCCGTCAGGCCCTCCTGGGGCAGGCGCTCTTGAGCGCCTTCGGTGACGGTGAAGTCGCACGCTGTCTCGAGTAGGCCCAGGGCTCGGCGTGCATCGCCGGCGGCGGCTCTCGCCAGGATCGCGAGAGTCTCGTCGGAGACGGCGATGCGGCGCTGGCCAAGCCCGTGTTCGCTGTCGCTCAAGGCGCGCTGCATGACCGTGACAAGCGCCGCCTCGTCGAGGGCCTTCAGGACGTGGACCCTGGCACGCGACAGCAGCGCCGAGTTGACCTCGAACGACGGGTTCTCGGTGGTCGCGCCGATCAGGGTCAGGAGTCCGGATTCCACGTGGGGGAGCAGGGCGTCCTGCTGGCTCTTGTTCAGTCGATGGATCTCATCCAGAAACAGCACCGTGGTTCTGTTGTGTGCCTGCGCGGCCTTGGCGCCGGCGACCACTTCGCGGATATCCTTGACCCCCGCCATGACGGCCGACAGGTGCTCCAGGCGGGCGTCCGATGCCGCGGCGAGGATTTCTGCCAGGGTCGTCTTGCCGACACCTGGCGGTCCCCACAGGATCATCGAACGAACCTGCCCAGCTTCCACCATGCGTCTCAGTGGCTTGCCCGGCCCCACCAGAGCGGGCTGTCCAATGTAGTCATCGAGCCGCCGAGGGCGCATGCGCCAGGCCAAGGGGGCCGAGGCTTCCTGGTGAGCCTGCTCGAACATGTCCATGGTGATCTCCCGGTCACTGAGAAGGTGGCGGCGGTAACGCGGAATCGAGGGGATAGATGCGCTCGAAAATGCCGTTATAGAGCCGTTTGTAGGAAAAAAGCTACGTTGTTCAAGTGATTTTCGTACAAGCAGGATCTCGATAATGCGTCTAGGGTGATACATTCCGGTGCCTTGACGGCCCCGGAACCTGATCCGAGAAGGCAAGTCTAAGCTAGGTGGCTTTTGCTCGCGCTTCCCCCAGCGCCTTCAGCCGTGCCGATCTGAGGCCCTGCCCACGGCGAAACGAACGTACTGTTCGTGTCATGAGGCGTCAGATCACGCAGACCAGAGCCTACAGCTCTCGCTGACCAAAGGAGGTTTCCGCCATGCCCATGCTGAAACAACTGCGTCGGGATCATGCCAACATGGCGCGCATACTGCACGTTCTGCAACTCAAGCAGAAGACCCTTGCCCAAGGAGAGCGACCCAACTTCCAGCTTGTGCGGGAAGTGGTGGATTACATCCTGGACTACATGGCCGGGTTCACGCTGCCCCTGGAGCAGATCTGCACCGCGCGCCTGCAGGAAGTTGTGCCGGAAAGCGAAGAGGTCGCCGAGAGATTGTCGGGAGACTACCGCAAGCTCAAGGCCCGGCTGACGCGCCTGTCGCGTGACATCGACATGATTCTGATGGATGTGGCTGTGCCCATGGGGCAGTTCGCCGAAGACCTGAGTCAGTACCTGGACAGCCATCGAACCTACTTGCGTGATGAGCGCGAACTGTTGTTCCCGTTGATCGCGGATCACTTCACCGACGAGGATCTCGAGCGCCTTGCCCATGCCCTGCCGGAAAATGCCGCCACGGAGCTTGAGCGACTCCAGGCCGCCTACCCTGAGCTTTACGCCGAACTTCGCGAGGAGCCCGATGGCGTGCCTGCCTGACGGGGGCTCGGGGGGCGGGTCCACCCCGTCGTCGCCCTGGCCACCACTCGCCGAGAACCACGCTTAGGGACCATGCTCGGGGCACCATGCTCGGGGCACCATGCTCGGGGCACCATGCTCGGGGCACCATGCTCGGGGCACCATGCTCGGGGCACCATGCTCGGGGGCACCATGCTCGGGGCGCCGCGCCTTGGCGGAACAACACGATAGCGACCGGCGGGTTGCCGGGGTTGGCATCTAGGCCTGAGCCGTTTCGGCTCAGGCCTTCTTGTGCGGTAGAATGTCGGCGTTTTCGTCACCGGTCGGTCCCATGCATTATTCTGTTGTCTGCCGCTTTGCCTTCGCGCGTTGTGATGTGGGGCGCCTTTGCGTCGGTGCACGCCACCGCCTTGGCCGGCGTTGCCACCTCGTTGCAGGATGTCAGACGGAGTGCGAAGCCGTCAGTTTGGCGGTGCGACAGACCGGCCTGGCAAGCGCTGCTGGCCGTCTGGAATACTCTAGTGAGGGGCTCTGATGGCGGGGCCGATTCTGGTGTTCGATTCCGGTGTTGGTGGGCTGTCGGTGGTTGCGGCCTTGCGTCGGCATCTGCCCGATGCCGCCTTGGCTTATGTGTGTGACAACGCCATGCTGCCCTATGGCACGCGCCCGGATGCCTGGCTGGTCGAGCGGATCGTTGCGGTGTGCCGGGCGGCCGTGGCGCAAGCCGGGGCCGATACGCTGGTAGTGGCCTGCAATACGGCCAGCACCCTGGCCCTGGAAGGTCTCCGCGAGGCCCTCTCGATTCCGGTCGTGGGGACGGTGCCGGCGATCAAGCCGGCGGCCCAGCAGAGCCGCAGCGGTCACATAGCGCTACTGGCGACCAGCGCGACCGTGTCGCGACCTTACACTCAGCGCCTGATCGACAGCTTCGCCCCACACTGCCGGGTACTGCGCCTCGCCGCTGATCCGCTAGTGGCCGAGGCCGAAGCCTGGATCCGCGGTGGCTCGCTCGACGTGACCGTCCTGCGGGCTGCCCTGGCCCCGCTGGCAGCAGACCCTCGCCTCGATACCGTGATCCTCGGCTGCACCCATTTTCCGCTGCTGGGCAGCGCCCTCGCAGCGGCGGCGCCGGGGGACTATGACTGGGTCGATTCTGGCGATGCCATCGCCAGGCGCACGGCCCAGGTGGCGTTGTCGCCGGATGCCTGGCGCGGCCGCGGTGCTTCTCTGGTGACCGGGTCGGCGGTTGGGCTTGGCGACGGCTTCGCGCCGTTTGGGTTTGCGCCGCCGGCGCTGTTGCGGGTGCCCTGATGTGAGACGTTGGTCGGGCGCCCGTCGACAGCCTGCATGTGGTCCGTGTTTGTACCGCACGGCGCCTTGCAGCGAACCAGCAGTGAACCAGCACCGGACCGAACCAGCGCCGCACTGGCTCATCGTTGCATCGAATCAGCGTTGCAGCGCCCCATCGCCGTGTCGAACCCTCGCTACGCCGAAGCAGGCTGCTTGGCAGCGCTGCCCTCGGCTGCGTTCTATTCCGTTTTCTTCGCTCAACAGGAGCCGCCGTGGCTATCCCCGTCGTCGACCCCGCCCGTTATGACACCGAACTCGCGACCAAGCGAGAGCGGCTCATCGCTCAGTTCGCCGCCTTCGACGCGCCTCCTCTCGAGGTGTTTGCCTCGCCACCGAGCCATTACCGGCAACGCTGCGAGTTTCGCATCTGGCACGAGGGCGATGATCTTTACTACGCCATGTTCGAGGTCGATGCCGAGGATCCCTCGCAGAAGACGGTGGTGCGCCTCGATCAGTTCGCCGTGGCCGGTGAGCGCATCAATGCGCTGATGCCGGCACTGCTGGATGCCGTCCGCGACAACCCGGTGATGCGCCGCAAGCTCTTTCAGGTCGAGTTTCTGACCACGCTGTCCGGCGAAGCCTTGGTGACGCTGATCTATCACCGGCCGTTGGACGACGATTGGGAGCGCGATGCTCGCGCCCTGGAACAGTCGCTTGACGTCATGATCATCGGCCGCTCGCGCAAGCAGCGCATCGTGTTGACGCGAGACCATGTATGGGAGCAGCTCACCGTAGATGACCGCACCTTCTACTACCAGCAGGTGGAAAACAGCTTCACCCAGCCTAACGCCGAGATCTGTCGGTCGATGTTGTCCTGGGCTCGGGATGTGACCGCCGGGAGCGAAAAGCGTGACCTGGTCGAGCTCTACTGCGGCAACGGCAATTTTACCGCGGCGTTGGCACAGAACTTTCGACGGATTCTCGCCACGGAGATCTCGCGAACCTCGGTAGCCAGTGCGCGCTTGAACATGGAAAAGAACGATATCGACAACGTCTTTGTCGCCCGGATGTCGGCGGAAGACTTCTCTTCTGCGCTGAAAGGCGATAAAGGTGGGCGCCGGGTGGACGAGATGTGCCTGGACGACTATGACTTCTCCACGGTGCTTGTCGATCCTCCCCGCGCGGGGTTGGATGATGATAGTTGTGCCCAAGTCAGCGAGTACGAACGCATCGTCTATATTTCATGCAATCCAGATACGCTGGAGAAAAACCTGGAACACCTGACCCGGACACACCGAGTGACGAGGTTTGCGTTGTTCGACCAGTTCCCCTTTACCCATCACTGCGAGTGTGGGGTGCTGCTGGAGCGACGCTGAATGCGACTTTTGTCGGAGTGCTGCGCGAATGTCAAGAGACGATGCGCAACCGACATGATCCATGAGAAGGCCGGCATGTCGGTAGGGACAGGCAAGGGATTGGCGTAAGCTGGGCCCCACGCGACCATGGGGTCGCCCCACGTTCTTTTCGGTCACAATGAGGTGGCCGACGGCAGCCGAGGTGAGGATGCAACACGTCGCACAGGATGACAGTCGCGAGGATCTTCTCAAGCAGCTCGAGGAGCGCCTGCACGGCCGCCTCGAGCAGGACAAGGCCGATCAGATCGGCGACTTTGCCCGACTCTTCTATTCCACGGTGCCGCTTGAAGACCTCAGCGAGCGCCGGCTGGACGATCTTTATGGTGCCACCCTGTCGGTGTGGCACTTTCTTCAGCAGTTTGATCTCGATACGCCCAAGGTGCGGGTGCTGAACCCCGAGTTCGAAGAGCACGGCTGGCAGTCGACCCACACCTTCGTGGCGGTCCTGCACGAAGACATGCCGTTTCTGGTCGACTCGGTGCGCATTGAACTCAATCGCCGCGGCATGACCGTGCATGCCATTCACAACTCGGTGCTGTCGGTCGAACGCGATGGCGACAATCGCGTGACCCGGGTGACATCACCGTCACAGAATGGGGCTCCAGACGCACGCGAGTCACTGATCGCCATCGAGGTCGATCGTCACTCGAACCCGTCTGAGCTCGACGCCATCGAGGAGAGCCTGCAGGAAGTGTTGCGTGATGTGCGCACCGCGGTGGCCGATTTCGACGAGATGCGCGGCCAGATTCATGCCGCCATTGCCGAGCTCAAGGCTTGTCGACCGGTCTCGGTGCAGGAGGCGGATCACCAGGAGGCGATCGAGTTCCTCGAGTGGATGCTGCACGACAACTTCACGTTCCTTGGCTACGACGAGTACCAGGTCGAGCAGCGTGATGACGGCCAGCACCTCATCCAGGTCGACAACAGTGAGCTCGGCTTATTCCGTCTCGACCAGCCCCGTTACCGCGAGCGGATCCGCACCGACCAGGGCGTCGACGGCGATCAGTACGTACTGGTGCCTCAGCTGTTGTCCTTTGCCAAGAGTGCGCATCACGCCCGGGTCCATCGCCCGACCTATCCTGACTACGTATCGGTCGATCGTTACGACGACCAGGGCCAGGTCATCGGTGAGCGCCGTTTCCTCGGCCTCTTTACGTCCACGGTCTACAACGACTCTCCGCGTCATGTCCCGATCCTGAGGCGCAAGCTGAAGACGGTGATGGATATCGCTGGCTTCAACCCCAAGGGCCATAACGGCAAGCAGCTGCTGCAGATTCTGGAGGTCTACCCGCGTGACGACCTGTTCCAGATCGATACCGACGAACTAGCCCAGACTGCGCTTGGCATCCTCGATATCCGTGAGCGTCGTCGCGTTCGGCTGTTCATCCGCGAAGACCGTTTCGGCAAGTTCTATTCGTGCTTGGTGTTCGTCCCCCGCGACGTGTTTTCGACCGAGCTTCGCCTGCGCCTGCAGGACCTGATGTGCGAGGAGCTCGACGCTACCTTCGGCGACTTCAACACCTATCTGTCGGAGTCGGTGTTGGCACGTATTCAGTTCATCTTGCGCTTCAACGGCGACGCCCCGACCGACTACGACATCAAGGCCCTTGAGGGCAAGCTTGCACGGCTCTCGCGGAACTGGCGCGATGACCTGCTCCATGCCGCCGTTGAAGGTTTTGGCGAGGAGCAGGCCAACCATCTACTGCACCGCTTCCGTGATGCGTTTCCGGCGAGCTACCGGGAAGACTTTTCCGCACGTACCGCGGTCTACGATCTTCAGCATATCGGTGAACTCGACGCCGGCCGGCCGCTGGCGCTGTCGCTGTATCGGCTGATCGAGGAAGAGGGCAGTGGCGTCAACCTCAAGCTGTTCCACAAGGATGCGCCGATACCGCTGTCCGACGTCCTGCCGATGATGGAAAACCTGGGGTTGCGGGTGCTGGGGGAGCGTCCCTACGGCGTCGAGGCGACCGATGCGGAATACTGGATCCATGATTTTGATCTGGAGCACCACACCGCCAACGAGGTCAATCTCCAGGAGATGCGCGCGCCGTTCATCGAGGCCTTCCAGCGCATCTGGGCCGGCGAGGCGGACAATGATCGCTTCAATCGCCTGATCATCGGGGCCAACCTCGATTGGCGTGAAGTGGCCATGCTGCGTGCCTATGCTCGCTACTTGAAGCAGATCCGGTTCGGCATCTCCCAGGCCTTCATCGCCAACACCCTGGTCAATCACCCCGAGATCACCCGGGAATTGGTCACGCTGTTCGAGCTGCGCTTCGACCCCAGCGACCGGCCCGATGACGGCGAAATCGACGCTTGCCTCGAGCGCATCAATGCCTTGCTTGATGAGGTGGCGAGCCTCAACGATGACCGCCTGCTGCGGCGCTATGTGGAACTCATCCAGGCCACGTTGCGCACCAACTATTACCAGACGGCCGAGAACGGCGAGCACAAGGACTACCTGTCATTGAAGCTCGAGCCGTCCAAGGTCACCGGCATGCCCAAGCCCCGGCCGATGTTTGAAATATTCGTCTGTTCGCCGCGGGTGGAAGGCGTGCATCTGCGTGGTGGCAAGGTCGCCCGAGGTGGTCTGCGCTGGTCCGATCGCCACGAGGACTTCCGTACCGAAGTCCTCGGCCTGGTCAAGGCGCAGCAGGTGAAGAACTCGGTCATCGTACCGGTGGGCGCCAAGGGGGGATTCGTGTGCAAGCGCATGCCCGAAGGCGCCGATCGCGAGACCACGCAGAAGGAGGGGATCGCGTGCTACCAGACCTTCATTCGTGCGCTGCTGGATGTCACCGACAACCTGGCCGGTGGCGAAGTGGTGCCGCCGGGGAACGTCGTGCGTCACGATGAAGATGATCCCTACCTGGTGGTGGCCGCCGACAAGGGCACGGCGACCTTCTCCGATATCGCCAACGAGATCTCTATCGAGTACGGCCACTGGCTGGGTGATGCCTTTGCCTCCGGCGGTGCCAACGGCTATGACCACAAGAAGATGGGCATCACCGCGAAGGGCGCCTGGGAATCGGTCAAGCGTCACTTCCGTGGCCTTGGCGTCGACACCCAGGCCGACGAGTTCACCGTCGTCGGCATCGGCGATATGGCCGGCGACGTGTTCGGTAATGGCATGCTGCTGTCTGACACCCTCTGCCTGGTGGGTGCCTTCAACCACATGCACATCTTCGTCGACCCGACACCGGACGCTGCGGCGACCTTCGTCGAGCGCAAGCGCCTGTTTGAGCTGCCGCGCTCGAGCTGGGAAGATTACGACAAGAGCCTGATTTCCGAGGGTGGCGGTATCTTCTCTCGGGCCGCCAAGTCCATCGCCATCACGCCGCAGATGAAAGCCGTGTTCGGCATCAGCGAGGACAAGCTACCGCCCAATGACCTGATTCAGGCCATGCTTCGCTCCAGGGTCGACCTGATCTGGAACGGCGGGATCGGTACTTACGTGAAGTCGAGCGAAGAGACCGATGCCAGCGTTGGCGACAAGGCCAACGACGCGCTGCGCGTTAATGGACGCGAGCTCAACTGCCGAGTGGTCGGCGAGGGCGGCAACCTCGGCCTGACCCAGCGCGGGCGGATGGAAGCCGCGGCCAACGGCATCCGGGTCAACACCGACTTCATCGACAACGCCGGTGGGGTCAACTGCTCCGATCATGAGGTCAATATCAAGATCCTCATCGACGAAGTGGTGGCCAACGGTGACATGACCGACAAGCAGCGCAACCAGTTGTTGGCCGAGATGACCGATGAAGTGGGTGAGCTGGTGCTGCTTAGCAACTATCGCCAGACGCAGGCGCTGGATCTTTCCGAGCGCCTCTCTCAAGGTGGGATCGGGCCGTACCGTCGTTTCATCAGCGAGCTGGAGGCCAATGGCCAGATCGACCGCGAGTTGGAGTTCCTGCCACTCGATGAAGATCTGCAGGAGCGTGCCAACAACGATCAAGGCATGACGCTTCCCGAACTATCGGTGCTGATTTCCTACTCCAAGAGCACGCTCAAGGGCGATCTGATTGCCTCCGACGTGCCGGATGATCCGGTCGTCGCCCAGCACGTGGAGCGGGTCTTCCCGCGGGTGTTGATCGAGCGTTATCGCGATCAGGTCTATGCCCACCGCCTGAAGCGCGAGATCGTGGCCAATCAGGTCGCCAACGATCTGGTCGATCATATGGGCATCGTCTTCGTGCGTCGCCTGATCGACTCCACCGGCATGGGCCGTGCCGATATCGCTCGTGCCTACGTCATTGCTCGCGATAGTTTCCAATTGCCGCGGCTGTGGAACCAGATCGAGGCACTCGACAACCAGGTGTCCACAGACATCCAGTACTCCATGATGCTGGACCTGATGCGCATGCTGCGCCGCGCGACGCGTTGGTTCCTGCGCCACCGTTCCGGCCTTGCTGCTGGTGACTGCATCGAGTACTTCGCTCCGCGTCTTGCCCAGTTGCAGGAGAACATCGGCAAGCGCCTGCGCGGTGAAGAGCTCGAGACCTGGGAAGCGCGCCGTTCGGAGCTGGTCGAGGCCGGTGTGCCCGACGCCCTGGCCTCGACGGTTGCCGCCGCGGGTAGCCTGTATGCCGCACTCGGCATCATTCAGACGGCGCGTCAGGTCGATCAGAAGCCGCAGCGTGTCGCCGAGGTGTACTACGAGATTGGTGCGCGTCTGGAATTGCCGTGGATGATCCAGCAGGTCACCGCCTTGCGGGTGAAAGACAGCTGGCAGGCTCAGGCCCGGGAGACCTTCCGTGATGATATCGAGCGTCAACAGATGGCCCTGGCGGCGAGTGTGCTGCAGATGGAAGGCGGTGCTCGCGAGACGGTCCAGCGAGTGGATCAGTGGCTCGCCCAGCACGAGTCGGTGCATCAGCGCTGGTGTCGCCTGATCAACGAGGTCAGCGGCGGTAGCCAGGGTGGCTTCGCGCTGTTCGCCGTGGCTGTCCGCGAGCTGGTTGATCTGGCCGAGAGCAACGCCGAAACCTGAGCCACGGGGCCGACGCTTCTCGCCGTAGAAGCGTCGGGCCACGGCGGCGGGTCGGGGCACGGTCGTATGATCCTGTAGGGCGGCTCCTTCGTGGCCGTCGATGCCAGCGGCGTCGCCAGGACCATGCGGGGGCTGCGACCTTTGCTGCCAGGGCTGTGAAATCGGTCACCAGCGTCAAGTGAGTTCAACGCCAAAGGGGGCGCCGATATGGCGCCCCCTTTGGCGTTTGTGCTTCGTTGGCACGGCGCCGAGGAGAAATCGTCTTGCCAGCATCGCATCATGTGACGCGCGTTAGGTAGCGTCCAGGCCGGCAAGCGTTTCAGGCTGCTTGCGTCTCTAGCGGCAGCTGATGGTCCATACCGCCTTGTAGCCTTCGCCATCGGCGTTGAGGGCTTCGAGGTTGGTGTCTTCGTTGACGGTGCCGCCTTCGATCATCGCTTCCGCGCTCTCACGCTTTTCGGCGCTGGTGTTCGGGCCAAGCACCTGCTGCTCCTGGATGACGAACTCATTGCGATCTTGGACTTCGCACTGCTCCAGTGCGCGCTCCTTGGCTTCGTCGAGGGCTTCCTGGCGGTCGTCGCCGAGCCCCGTCACCACATAGTCCGTGCTCTTCTTTTCCATGGAGCCGCTGTCGCTGGCGCAACCGGCCAGCCCCAGTGCGGCCATGCCGGCGAGGGCGAACATCAGCGGGCGAGTCTTGGTGATCATCATGTAGCGTCTCCTTATGCTTGGGCCGGCCGGGGTAGCCCGGCTCCCACGTCATGACCATGCTAACGAGCTGACAGATCAGCACAAGAGTGGACGCATGGCGACGTCGATGTCTCCAGTAAGAGACGCATAGTGGGGCGGGGTAGCGCTCGACAGGCATGCCGCGTTGCTATCCAGCGCTCGGCGGCGCTGGCGCTGGCTCGGGGGACACGGGGCTCGGCAGGGCTTGCATTGGGCAAGCCAAGCGCGAAGGGCAGAGAGGACAGCGCTGCCGCCCCCCGAGGAGGGCGGCGGGAGCACCTACAGCATGAAAATGGTGGCAAGCCCGAGGAAAGACATGAAGCCCACCACATCGGTGACGGTGGTCAGGACCACCGAGCCGGACAGTGCCGGGTCGATGTTCATCCGCTTGAGCACCAGCGGAATGACGATGCCGCAGACACCGGCGGCGAGCATGTTGATCACCAATGCCGCCGCAATGATGGCTCCGATGGTGATATTGCCGAACCAGAGGACGGCGAGGACGGCCACCACCAGGGCCCAGACGACGCCGTTGAGCAAGGCGATGCCGACTTCCTTGCGCAGCAGCCAGTTGCTGTTGGTCTTGCTGATCTGGCCGAGGGCCAGGCCACGAATGGCCAGGGTTAGCGTCTGGCTGCCGGCAATGCCGCCCATGCTGGCGACGATGGGCATCAGCACCGCCAGCGCTACGACTTTCTCCAGGGCATCCTCGAACTGGCCGATGACCCAGGCGGCCAGGAAGGCGGTGAGCAGATTGATGCCGAGCCACACCGCACGACGCTTGGCGCTGGGCAGCACCGGGGCGAACAGGTCCTCTTCCTCATCGAGACCGGCCATGTTCATCAGGGCTTGCTCGGAGTCCTCGCGGATGACGTCGACGATGTCGTCGATGACGATCCGCCCAAGTAGCATGCCATCGTTGTCCACGACAGGGGCAGAGGCGAGGTCGTGGGTCTGGAACAGCGTGGCCACGTCCCGGGATTTCATGTCGACCTGGATGATGTCGACATCGGCGTCCATCAACTCGGAGACCCCGGACTCCTGATCGTGGGCGACCAGGCGCGCCAGCGGCAGAACGCCCATGAATTGACCGGTGCGATCGACCACCATCAGGGCGTCGGTATTGTCCGGCACCGACTCCTTCCAACGCAGGAAGCGCTGCACGGTTTCCAGGCTGACGTCGGCACGCACCGCGATGGTATCGGTACGCATGATACGCCCGGCACTGTCTTCTTCGAAGGACAGCGTTTCCTGCAGACGAGCCCGCTGCAACTCGTCCATGGAGCGCAGCATGTCCTCGGCGACCTGCTTGGGCAGGTCCTCGAACAGTTCGGCCAGGTCGGCGGTATCGAGGCTCGAGGTGGCCGCCACGATCTCGTCGGGGTCCATGTCCTTGAGCAGCGTACTGCGGACTTCGTCGTGGACGTGAAGCAGGACCTCGCCGTCGTCCTCCGCCGGGACTTGCTCCCACAGCTTGATACGCTCACCGAGGGGCAGCGATTCCAGCAGCAAGGCAACTTCGGCGGGTTCGAGGTCGTCGAGGACCTCGGCGACCTCATCGCGTCTATCCTCTTCCAGGGCCAGGTGGATTCGCGACAGGTGGCTCTCAAAAGACTCGGTACTCTCTGTCATAGGCTCCTCCCGGCATAGGCGGAGAGGCTGACAGGCCTCGCCGCGTGTCCTACGTTGTGGATGTTAGTAGACCATAAATGTCCGTAAATAAAAGGAGAGTGTGATGGCTGGAGGCAGCGAGGGGTACCACGAGCCGGTCGACGAACTGACCACCGAGACTCGCGACTACCATCGGGCGATGGTGTCGTTGATGGAAGAGCTGGAAGCGGTGGACTGGTACAACCAGCGCGTTGATGCATGCAAGGACGACGAACTGCGCAAGATCCTCGAACATAACCGCGATGAGGAGAAAGAACACGCCGCGATGACGCTCGAATGGCTGCGCCGCAAGGACCCTGCCCTGGACAAGTACTTGCGTGAGTTTCTGTTCAAGGACGGCGAAATCGGCCACTGAGCCGGAGCGGGCAACCTGACCGGCATGCCTGAATAGGCAAACAAAACCCCCACGGAAGGGCCCCGCCACCCGGCGGGGTTCGTCGTTTGCTGGCCGCTGCGCTATACTCCGCCCCCAATTCTCGCCGCGGTTTCTCGAGTCCCTGTCGTTGTCGATGGGCGCCTCGTCGCACCGCTGGCAGCGTTGTGCTGCCCACAATGGCCGCTTGGCCCTCACCGCCGCCTCGATGGAGACACCATGTACGAACTCGCTCGCTCGCTGCTCTTTCGTCTCGATGCGGAGGCCGCTCATGGCTTGTCGTTGAGCGGTCTGGATTGGCTTGAGCGCCTGCGCCTGGCGGGTTGCCTGGGGGGGCAACGGGTCGAGGACCCGGTCCAGGTGATGGGGTTGAGCTTCGCCAACCGTATCGGGCTGGCGGCGGGGCTCGACAAGAATGCCGATCATCTCGATGCCCTCGGGGCATTGGGCTTCGGCTTCGTCGAGGTGGGCACCGTGACGCCCCGTGCCCAGGCGGGCAATCCTAAGCCGCGCCTGTTTCGGATCCCCGAGCGCGGGGCCATCGTCAATCGCATGGGATTCAACAATTTCGGCGTCGACCACCTCGTCGAGCGGGTGAAGGCCAGCCGCTATCGCGGTGTGATCGGCATCAATATCGGCAAGAACCTGACGACCTCGGTGGAGGACGCGGTATCCGACTACCTGTATTGCCTGGAGCGTGTCCACGCCCATGCGCACTACATCACCGTGAACATCTCGTCGCCGAATACGCCGGGGCTCCGTAACCTCCAGTTCGGTGAGCATCTCGACGAGTTGCTGGGTCGCTTGCGTGAGCGCGGGTCACGCCTCGATAGCGCGGGCGGCAAGCGGGTACCGCTCACGGTCAAGATCGCACCGGACATGGACGAAGATGAGGTGACGCAGGTAGCCCAGGCGCTGGTGGCCAATGGGATCGACGGGGTGATCGCCACCAACACCACCGTGTCCCGCGAGGCCGTGGCCGGTCTGCCCCATGCCGATGAGCAGGGCGGGCTTTCCGGTCGGCCGGTGCGCCAGCCATCCAACCGGGTCATTGCAGCCCTACGTCAGGCCCTGCCCGACCTGCCGATCATTGGCGTTGGTGGTGTCGACAGCGGCGCCACGGCGGTGGAAAAACACTCCGCCGGGGCCGATCTGGTGCAACTGTATTCGGGCTTCATCTACCGTGGGCCGGGGCTGGTCGGCGAGTGCGCCAGGGCGTTGAAAGACGTCGCCGACTGATCTAGGCCACGTCTTGCAGCCGGGGCGGCGATGGGGCTCGGGGGAAACCGCGCCAGGTCATCGGGGCGGCAGGGCGACGAAAAAAGCCCATGGCTGTGCCATGGGCTTGTCGTGTGGCCATTGTACAATGGCGGACGAGGATGACTCGCTATGGGACTAACTGCTGATGATTCAATGTCGCGTCGAATTCAGAGCTAGAGCACCATGGGGTTCTTGTGGATACCGGAGACTCCCGTCATGCCCGACCACTGATCCCCACGACCTTCACGCCAACCGCTCATCCAGTATTCGCGTAGATTGATATCCTGGCTGGGACAGTCGTCGCGGGATCGCCCCGACACTCCTGCCTTGTAACCATGCACATAGGCGCGCTGGAAGCGATCACGTTTCTGTCGTTTCATGGGTTTACCTCATGACAAAGGTACCAATCCGACTCGATCCCGCCCTGGTTGGTGGGGCAAGGGACAATCGAGCCCGTGATGCCCAAGTCTCCCTCCGGTGCCTGCTCTCCCGAGCGGCACGACATGAAGACTTGTTGACAGGAACGCATGCGTCGTATCTGGTAGCTACCAGTTCATTGATAGCGCAACCGGCAACGGCTTGTCGACTGTTGATTTGTAACAGGCTGTTCACCGAACGGTCACTCTGAGCGTCGGCGCTGTCGTCGATTCAGGGCCTTTTTATCGATGGAGTTTCAAGTGGCTGAAAAGCTGGATCTTCTGGCAACCTGTCCCAAGGGCATCGAGCTGCTGCTGGCCGAAGAGCTGACGCAGCTGGAATGCGAGCCTGGCAAGACGACCGTCTCGGGTGTGCACTTTGGTGCCGATCTTGCCGGTGCCTACCGCGCCTGCCTGTGGTCGCGGCTGGCCAACCGCGTGATACTGTGCCTGTCCCGGGTGGACGGCATCGAGACGCCTGAAGCCTTGCATGATGCCGCCGCTGCCATCGATTGGCAGGCCCATCTTGGCCCTGGATCCACCATCGCGGTGGACTTTCACGGTCGCTCCGAGCAGATCCGTCACACACGCTTTGGCGCCCAGACGGTCAAGGACGGCATCGTCGATCGGCTGGTTGCCGCCGGCAGCCCGCGTCCTAACGTCGAGATTCGCGATCCGGATGTCCGCCTCTATGCGCACCTGCACCGCGGCCGATTGACGCTCGGTATCGATCTGTCCGGGGACAGCCTGCACCGCCGCGGCTATCGGCGCGATGCCGGTCACGCCCCGCTCAAGGAAAACCTGGCGGCGGCACTGCTGGTACGGGCCGGCTGGCCGGCGCTGGCACGCCAGGGCGCGCCGCTGGTCGATCCGATGTGTGGCTCCGGCACGCTGCTGATCGAAGCGGGCATGATGGCCGCCGATATCGCGCCGAACCTGCTGCGTGAGCGCTTCGGCTTCAGTCACTGGGTCGGCCACGATCCAGCGCTCTGGGCCGACCTGCGGCGCGAGGCCACGGCGCGGGCGAGTTTCGGCCGCAAGCGCATGAATAACCTGTTGTTCGGCTTCGATCAGAGCCCGCCGGCGTTGGCGGCGGCCAAGGCCAACGCCATGCGCGCCGGCATCCCCGCCTTGATGACTCTGGAAGGTAGCAGCGTCAATCGACTGTCGCGACCGAGGGTGCTCGACCCGGAGCAGCCGGGGTTGGTGATCACCAATCCGCCTTATGGTGAGCGCCTTGGCGAATTGCCTGAACTGGTGCGCTTGTACGCCGATCTCGGCGAGCGTCTGCGCCAGGAGTTCGGCCGCTGGCGGGTGGCGCTGTTTACCGCCAACCCGGACCTCGGGCATCGCCTGGGGCTACGGTCCCATAAGCAGTACGCGCTGAGAAACGGCCCCTTGGAAGCCAAGCTGCTGTTGATCGAGGTTCCGGATCCGGCGAGTCAACCGCAGCGTCAACCCGGGCCCGGCGACGGCGCATCGGCGGGTGACGAAGGGCAGGGCGCGGGCAGCGCCTCGCGGGAGGCATATGGCGAAAAGCCCAGCCGCTCTGCTGGTGCGCAGATGTTCGCCAATCGTCTGGAAAAGAACCGCAAAAAACTGTCAAAGTGGCTGAAACGTTCGGGCGAGACTTGCTATCGTCTTTACGATGCCGACATGCCGGAGTACGCCCTGGCTATCGACATCTACGGCAATTACGTTCACGTGCAGGAATACGCAGCGCCCAAGACCGTAGACGCCGGCCAGGCACAGAAACGCCTGTTCGAAGCCCTGGCCGTCATCCCCGATGTGCTCGAACTGGATCCGTCCCGTGTGGTGATCAAGCGCCGTGAGCGCCAGGCGGGCAAGGCCCAGTACCAGAAGCAGGGCGCCAGCGGGCAACGTTTCGAGGTCCAGGAAGGGCGCGCCCGGCTGTGGGTCAACCTGCGTGACTATCTCGATACCGGACTCTTTCTCGATCACCGGCCGGTGCGCCGGATGCTGGCCGAGATGGCGCCCGGCAAGCGCTTTTTGAACCTGTTTTGCTACACCGCCAGTGCCACCGTACAGGCCGCACTCGGCAGCGAGTCCGAGGGCGGGGCCAGCGACAGCGTCAGCGTCGATCTCTCCAATACCTATCTCGACTGGGCGCGCGACAACTTCAGTCTGAACCGGCTCGACCCTTCCCGTCACCGGGTGGTGCGCGATGACTGCCTGCGCTGGCTCGAAACCGCGAGCAGCGAGTTCGACCTGATCTTCATGGACCCGCCGACTTTCTCCAACTCGAAGAAGATGGACGACACCCTGGATATCCAGCGTGACCACGTGGCGCTGGTGCGCCTTGCCATGGCTCGGCTGGCGCCGGGTGGCACCCTGGTGTTCTCGAATAACCAGCGGCGTTTCGTGCTGGATGCAGGACTCGCCGAGCAGTTCGAGGTTCAGGACATCTCGCGCAAGACCTTCGACCCGGACTTCACCCGTCGCCCGGACCTGCACCATTGTTTCGTGATTCGCCATCGCGCCGACGAAGCAGGCGCGGCGTGATACGCCTGCGGCTGTACACCACGCTGGGTTGCCATCTGTGCGAGCAGATGCAGGCCCTGGTGACGACGCTATCGTGTGTCGATATCGTCTTTGAACCTGTCGAGATCAGTGCTGATGAGGCGCTGATGCAGCGCTACGGTACGCGCATTCCGGTGCTGCTGGACGGCGCGGACGACAGTGCCCAGGAAGCCCTGGAAGGCCGCGTTGGCGCGGACGATGTCGCCGACTGGCTGGCGGGCAAGGGGTGGCTCGATAGATCCGCCCTTGAGGCGTTTTCCCGATCGCCTGGCGTTCGAGAGACGCCGGGAGCACGGCTGGTTGCTGGGCGTAGGGTGCTGGGCCAGAAGGGTTAGCACAGCTCCGTCGCCAGCCCAAGACCCGCCGCTCAAGACCCGTCGCCCAAGACCCAACCGCCCAAGACCCGTCGCTCAAGCCCACCTCAGTGCGTTGGCGTGCGTCGCGCTTGCATGGCCTGGTAGCGTTCCTGGCGGTACGCCTCGGCGTGCAGGGTGGCTTCGGTGGGGAACCGGCCGAGGGCCACGGCCAGTTCGAAGAACCCGGCTCCTGGCACCTGCGCGCCCTGGCGGCTGACCACCAGGGCGGCGATGAAGGGGCGGCCATATCGCGCATCCTCCTTCATCAGCGCCTCCAGCGCCTCGGCGACGCGCCGGATCGTGCGGGGTGGCGTCAACGCCAGCGCCTCGGCGACACCCTGGTAGGTCATCGGCAGATGACTCGCCGGTGCCGTCGCCAGTAGCTCTCGGATCCGGCCGGGGAGGCGGTGTTCGGTCATATCGGTGGTCATGTTGGAATCTTCGTGTCGCACGTCGGTGGTGCCCGCAGCGTTGGCTAGCTCTCGGCGGCGCTGGCTAGCTCTCGGCAGCGCACGGTGCGAGCCCTGGGCAATGGCGTGAAAGAGGAGAGACGAATCGCGCGGGGCGAGCCTCGAATCCGAGCCCAAGCCTACACTTGGGTCATTGCCAAAGGGGCTACAAGGCATCGAGGAGCGACAGCTGGCTGACGGCCTCGCGCCCCTCGGGGGTATGGTCATCGGCTTCGAGCACCTTGCGAAAGCCCCGCGAGGTCTGGATCGTCGTCTCGTCATCGAGCCACATCATGGCCTGGGGGTGGTCGTCGGCAAGGCGATGCTTCAGGCCGCCAAACTGAGTGCCGATCTGGCCCCAGGCGCGACTGAAGATCCAGTCACCGAACATGTCCTGGTGGATATGCACGAGGACATAGTCATGGTCGGTTTCCCAGCGGACGATCACGGCGGCTCCCGGTGTGGCGACGTCTGTCATCGACGTCATGGTAGGCAGAAAGGGTATGATGGGCATTGTAAGGCCTTGTGGACGCACCACAAAGTGCCGCCGCCTTTTTGATTCTGTCGTTCAAGGAAGTGCATGAATATCCTCGTTGACGCCAATGTGCCTGCCAGTGATGCCTGTTTCGCCGCGCTGGGTGATGTCAGGCGCCTTCCCGGGCGCGATATCGATGCTCGAGCGCTCGTCGACGCCGATGCGCTGGTGATTCGCTCCATCACCCGCCTCGATGGCGATACCATCGAGCGCACCAAGGCACTGGGGTCGCCGCTGTCCTTTGTCGGCACCTGTACCATCGGCACCGACCATGTGGATCAGGCGGCGTTGGCGGCCCACGGCATCGGCTTTGCCAGCGCCCCTGGCTGCAATGCCGAGGCGGTGGTGGATTATGTGCTGTCGAGTCTGCTGCTGGCCCTTGAGCGGCGCGGTGAGTCGCTGTTCGGGCGTCGTGTCGGCATTGTCGGGGTCGGCAACGTAGGCGGCAGGCTTGCCTCGCGCCTTGAAGCGCTTGGGGTCGAGTGCCTGCGATGCGACCCCCCGAGAAAGGCGCTCGCGGCGAGCGGGGACGACTTTGTCGATCTCGATACCGTGATCCGGCGCTGTGACGTGCTGTGCTTGCATACGCCGCTGGTGACAGAGGGGCAGCACGCGACCTATCACTTGCTTGGCGCTCGGCGCATCGATGCCTTGGCGCCGGGCACTATCGTGCTCAATGCCGGGCGCGGTGACTGCCTGGATGGTGAGGCCCTGAAGGCTCGGCTGGTGTCGCGTGGCGATATCACGGCGCTGCTCGACGTCTGGGAGGGCGAGCCCGGCATCGACCATGGACTGAGCCGTCGGGTGGATCTGGCCACGCCTCACATTGCCGGCCACAGCCTCGATGGCAAGCTGCGGGGTACCCATCAGATCTATGCTGCGCTGTCGCGTCATGTCGGGCTGCCGACGCGAATTGCTTTCGCCGACCTGGCGCCGCCGCCGGCCTTGGCGCGTCTGGAACTTGGCCCGGGTCTCGGCGCCGATGAGGCGCTGCGCCTGTGCATGCGGGCGGTCTATGACCCGAGGCGTGATCATGACGCGCTGGCCCGCGCCCTCGGCGGCGAGGCGCCGGCCAAGGGGTTCGATGCCTGTCGCGCCAACTATCCTCTGCGGCGGGAGTTCGCGACCCTGGAAGTGGCGGTGTCCGGTGACGCCATGACGCTGGCGCCGCTGCTGGAGGGCGCCGGTTTCCGCGTGGTTCATGACGTCGAGAGGCCTCGCGCGGGGTAGCGGTTGCGCCAGGCGCTACGCCCCCTGTCGGGCTTGGCGCCTTGGGGTGCCAGGCTCACGCACTCGACTCCGCCGCGTGTGTCTGCGCTGCATCCCGGGGCGCCCTGGCCGCGGGATGGTACGGCGAGGCCCCGCCCCTTGCGCGTAAAGCCTCCTTACCAGCAAGCCCCCTTACAGCCCCATGGCCGACGACGTGGAGCGCCGCGGATCGGCGCCGCCGGTGAAGACGCCATCTTCTATCATGATCGATTGGGCCGCACCCATGGCTTCCTGCTGGCTGACGGTATGGCCCATGGCCTCGAGCAGGTCCACGGTGTCGGGGCTGATCCCCTGCTCCACGCGGATCTCGTCGGGCAGCCACTGGTGGTGAATGCGCGGCACGCTGACCGCCGCCTGGATGTTCATGTTGTGGTCGATGACGTTCATCAGCACCTGCAGCGTCGTGGTGATGATGCGTGAGCCTCCGGGGCTGCCGGTGATCAGGAAGTTTCTGCCGTCTTTTTTGACGATGGTCGGGGTCATCGACGACAGCATGCGCTTGTTGGGCTCGATCTTGTTGGCCTCGCCGCCGATCAGGCCGTAGGCGTTGGGTACGCCTGGCTTGGCGGAAAAGTCGTCCATCTCGTTATTGAGCAGAAAGCCGGCGCCGTCGACCACGATGCCCGAGCCGTAGCTGAAGTTGATGGTGTAGGTGTTGGAGACGGCGAGGCCATTGGCGTCGGCGATCGAGAAGTGGGTGGTTTCGTTGGACTCGTAGGGCAGCGGGTTGGCCGGGGCGATTTCGGCGCTGGGGGTGGCCGTATCGTCGGAGATGCCCGCGCGGAGCTCGTCGGCGTACGCCTTGGAGGTCAGTCCCGCCAGCGGTACCTCGATGAAGTCGGTGTCGCCCAGGTACTCCGAGCGGTCGGCGTAGGCGCGCTTCATCGCCTCGGCCATCAGGTGGATGGTGCTGGCCGAGTTGAAGCCCATCGCACCGATGTCGTCACCCTCGAGGATGTTGAGAATCTCGACGATATGCACGCCGCCGGAGGAGGGCGGGCTCATGGCATAGACGTCATAGCCGCGATAGGTGCCGTGACTCGGCTCACGTACGCTGGGCTGGTAGTTGGCCAGGTCCTCGAGGGTCATCAGGCCGCCGTGCTTGTCCATTTCGGCGGCGATCAGCTCGGCGGTTTCGCCTTCATAGAATTCCCGCGCGCCCTGGTCGGCGATGCGCTTGAGCGTGGCGGCCAGGTCCGGCTGGCGATAGATCTCGCCGACCGCATAGCTCGAGCCATCAGCCTTGTAGAACTTGGCGCGGCTGGCCTCCCAGGGAGCGAACATCTCGCCGGCATCGGCAATCCCGTCGACAAAACGCTGGGGCAGGGGGAAGCCTTCTTCGGCGAGCTTGATCGCCGGTGCCAGGGCCTCGGCCAGACTCAGGGTGCCGTAGTCCTCCAGGGCCTTCGCCAGACCCGCTACGGTGCCGGGGACCCCGGTGGCGTTGTGGGTGTAGCGCGACAGTTCGGAGACCGCCTCGCCAGACTCGTCCTGGAACATGGTCTCGTAGGCGGCGGCCGGGGCCTTCTCGCGGTAGTCGATGGCCACGACCTCATCGCTTTGTTCATCGGAGATCAGCATGAACCCGCCACCGCCGATATTGCCCGACCGGGGCTGAGTGACCGCCAGGGCGAAGCCGGCGGTCACGGCGGCGTCGACGGCGTTGCCGCCTTCGGCCAGCACATCTCTCGCCACCTGTGAGGCGAGGAAGTGGCTGGTCGCGACCATGCCCTGGGTGCCGACCTCGGGATTGAAGCGCTCGCCTTCGAGGATCGCCTGGTTCTGGGCCGGGGCCGTGGTGGACGCTAGTGTGAGTGCGGTACCGATCATCCAAGGCGCGACGCGCAGCAGTCGACGGGAAAACACAGGGTGCGGGTTCGGCATGATAGCCCTCGTTTGTGGTTGGCATTGTCGTTGGCGTGCAGGAGTAACTATTGACGTCTTTCTCAAGGGCTGCAAACCCTTGGCGAGAAGAAGCGCGACGAGGGCTCGGCGGCGGGTGTGTGACCGCGACCGTGCCTGGTGGAGGGGCATCCGGCGGCCGCAATATTGTTTGATTGAATGGTTAATCAAAAATATGAATAATGGAAATGTCATATAACCATAATCTGACGACATGAACAGGAGCTCCATGATCTCATCTCGCTTCGCGATATCTTCTTTTGCCTCCGCCCCTCTGGTTGCGGCCGTTGTGTTGGCCAGCGGTGCCGCCCAGGCCGATGTCAGTGTGACACGCGGGCCGACCGCCATCCCGGACGGTGAGGCAGGGCATGCTGAGGATCTGACCATTGCCAATGACCATCTGGCCTTTTCTCTGGCCGTAGAGTCGCTGCCGCCCTGGGGGGTGCCGCGAGGTACTCTGGTGGACCTGGCGGCCGTCAAGGATGGCGAGATGGATCTGGACCGGGTCGCCTTCGCCGACTTCATTCCCGATAACTGGTCTGCCTGGCCTAACGACGGCAAGCAGGTCAGGGTGGTCGAACAGTCTCCCGAGCGTGCCGTCATCGAAGTCGCGCGCAACTTCGCAGATGCCATGGTCACGACGACGTACACCCTGGAAAAAGGCAGCGATCGTGTGCACCTGGTCACCGAGCTCGATAACCGTGGTGACGATCCGCTGGCAGCGATTCGATCGGGCTATACGCTGTGGCCGGACACCGGCTACCTGTTCGGAGTGCCGGGGCTGGGGGATGCCGAAGAGACCGAGGCCAGTGATGCGCTAACCGATCGCATGGTGGCCTACGATCGGGACTGGGCATTCGCCCTGCATGCACCTTACTTCGATCGCATTAGCTATCAGGGACAGGACATGTACCTGGAGCATAGCCTGGCACCCGGCGAGACGCGTCGTTTCGAAGGCTGGCTGCAGGTGGTGCCAAGCGGTGACCTGGCGGCCGTCGTCGCTAACGAGATCGAGCGCAAGGGATTACCGAGTGGACGGGTTCACGGTCAGGTCGAGGGCGATGATGGTCAGTCGCCGCCCGATGCCCTGGTCATGATTGAGCGCGAGGGGGCGCCATATGCCTGGACACTGGCCGAGGGTGGTGAGTATTCACTGAGCCTGCCGGTCGGCGAGTATCGTGCTTATGCCACTGCCCAGGGGCACTCCAACAGCGACACCGTCGATCTCGACGTGACCGAGGGTGGCGACCAGACGCTGGATTTCGATGGACTCAAGGGGCCGGGGACGCTGGAACTCAGCATCAAGGAGGCCGGCAGCGGCGTGGCCCGAGATGCTCGCTTGACCCTGCTCGAGGGCCAGGAACCCCCCGTGGAGTTTCTCGGCAAGAAGACGTTCTTCACTGAGCTCGACCCTGCCGGACAGGCATCGCTGGCGCTGGCACCGGGCGACTATCGATTCGCCATCAACGCGGGCGCGGGCTTCACTGCCAGTCAGCAAAGCCTCGAGGTGAGTCTTGCTTCCGGCGAGACCAAGCAACAGGACGTCAGTATCGACCGGTTGGTGGAGCCCAACGACGAGAACTGGTACGGCGCGGACCTCCACCACCATGCCAACATCCTTGAGGGCACCACACCGCCCGAGGTTGTGGTACGTGCGCAGCTGGCCACCGATCTGGATCTGACCTTTGTCAGCGATCACGATGCAACGACCAACCACGCCCGCTTCAAGCAGCTCTCTGATGCCCGCGGCGTGCCCTTTATCGCCTCCATCGAAGTCTCTCCGTCCTGGGGCCACTTGAATCCGTTTCCGATCGATTTCGAGGGCGAGCTCAAGGTGGACCCGGGTACTGCACCGGTGCAGGATGTGCTGGCCGAGGCCCGCCGGCTGGGGGCACAAGTCATTCCGATGAACCATCCTTACAATGCCTACGGTTACCTGAGAAACCTGGCGGACGGCAAGGTGCCCGGCGGCTTCTCCCCGGGCTTCGATCTACTCGAACTCAATGCCGCGGTGGACAACGCCGAGACCATCGCTGCCGCGCATCGCCTCTGGGATCAGGGCACAGAAATCTATTTCACGGCGGGCACCGACACTCACGATGCCTGGAATGACCTGACGGGGCGTATTCGGATGATGGCTCGGGTACCCGGTGAGCTGACCCCGGATGCTTTCGCCAGGGCCTTGAAGGCTGGGCATGGTTATGCCACCGAAGGCCCGTTGCTGTTTCCTCAGGACCATGGCTTCGGCGAACGCCTGCGCTTGGTCGAAGAGGGCGTCGGTAGCTGGACCGTCAGGGCCTTCGCCGTGGATGGCCTGAAGGAGGCTCGTCTGGTCGGCGCCGAGGGTGAAGTCGTCGAACGCCGTTCGTTGGAAGGCCAGAACGATACCCGCCTGACTTTCGACGTTCCTGGGGAGCAAACGACGTGGGTCGCGCTCGAGGTTGAAGATGTCGATGGGGACACCGCCTGGAGCAACCCGCTGTGGATAGAGCGCCGCGAGATGCAGGACTACGTGGGCGACTCGACCGACTGATTCCTCTTGATCCTGGCAAGGTGGCACTAAAAAGCCCCTGCTCGGCGATGCCGGGCAGGGGCTTTCGGGTTATCCACCGGGGCCTGGGACGGGAGAGTTGTCCACAGGCGCTGTGGTGCTCGACCTATCCGCGGTAGGCGGCTTCTTTCAGCGCGCGGATGCGGTCGTCCAGCGGCGGGTGGCTGGCGAAGAGCTTCTCCATCAACTTGCGCGACTGGCCGGTCGTGATGGCGAAGGCGGTCAGGGTGTCGGGCATCTGGTCCGGCATCTGGGTCTCTGCCTTGAGGCGGGCGAGGGCGTTGATCATGGCGCCGGAGCCGGCGAGCTTGGCTCCCGCCGCGTCGGCGCGGTATTCACGAAAGCGTGAGAACCAGGCGGCGATCATCGATGCCAGGATGCCGAACACCACCTCGGCGACCATGACCACGGCGAAATAGCCGAAAAAGCCGAGGCCTCCGCCGTTGTCATCACGGCGCAGGAAGCTGTCGACCAGTTGGGCGACAACGCGGGCGAAGAACATGACGAAGGTATTCAGCACGCCCTGGATCAGGGCCAGGGTGACCATGTCGCCATTGGCGACGTGGCCGATCTCGTGGGCCAGCACCGCCTTGATCTCTTCGGGCTGCATGCGATTGAGCAGGCCGGCGGAGACCGCGACCAGGGCTTCGTTCTTGTTCCAGCCGGTGGCGAAGGCGTTGGACTGCTGTGCCGGGAAGATGCCGACCTCCGGCGTCTTGATGCCGGCGTTCTGAGCCAGTTCTGCGACGGTGTCGACCAGCCACTTCTCGGTGGCGTTGGACGGGGACTCGATGACCACGGTGCCGGTCGAGCGCTTGGCCATCCACTTGGAGATGAACAGCGAGACCATGGAACCGGCCATGCCGAAGATGAAGCAGAAAATCAGCAGAGACGTGAAGTTGATGCCCTGGGCATTGAGGTAGGGCTCTACCCCGAGGATTCGCAGGGTAAAGCTGGCGACCAGAATGACCGCCAGGTTGGTGCCCAGAAAGAGCAGGATTCTCATCATTGCCGGATGTCTCCGTGAGGGGGAATTTGGCCAGCCGGCGCAGAGCGCACGGCATCAACAAACTGAAGCTTAGATAAGCGCTAGGCTATCAAGTTTCAAGCGTTTGACAGTGATTTGATGGTCGCCGAGGGTGCCTGAGGCGGCTGGCAAAGTCGCCTTGGCACACTCGTGCCGCGTCACGACACGGGTCGTGGTCGTCACCTCTGGCCATCATGGCGGCCAGAGGTGACGAGTGCGCTACCGGCGCTACTGGCGGTAGCGCGATAGAAAGTGTGCAAAACGGTCGAGGGCATCGCCGAGCTGGTCGGCCCAGGGAAGGGTGACGATGCGCACATGGTCCGGGTCGGGCCAGTTGAAGGCGGTGCCCTGAACGAGCAGGATCTTCTCCTGCAACAGCAGGTCCAGCACCAGCTGCTGGTCATCCTTGATGTTGAAGACCTTGGGATCCAGGCGCGGGAAGGCGTAGAGCGCGCCCTTGGGGGTGGTGCAGCTGACCCCCGGGATGCTGTTGAGCTTGTCGACGGTGATGTTGCGCTGGGCCAGCAGGCGCCCGCCGGGCAGGATCAGGTCATTGATCGACTGATAGCCGCCGAGCGCCGTCTGAATGGCATGCTGCGCCGGCACGTTGGCGCATAGGCGCATCGACGCCAGCATGGTGAGCCCTTGGATGAAGTCCCGGGCACGCTGCATGGCTACGGCTCCCGACAGGGTCATCCAGCCGCTGCGAAAGCCGGCGCAGCGGTAGCTCTTGGAGAGTCCATTCATGGTGACGACCAGCTGGTCTTCACCGGCCAGGGCGCCGGTCGCGACGTGGACGGTATCGTCGTAGAGGATCTTGTCGTAGATCTCGTCGGAGAACACCACCAGGTCATGTTCCCGGGCGATCTCCAGCAGCTCGCGCAGCACCTCGGGGGGATAGACCGCCCCGGTCGGATTGTTCGGGTTGATGATGACAATCGCCCGGGTGTGGCTGGTGACCTTGGCCCGAATGTCGTCCATGGCCGGCGCCCAGTCGGCCTGCTCGTCACACAGGTAGTGCACGCCGCGCCCGCCCGAGAGATTTACCGCCGCCGTCCACAGCGGGTAGTCCGGCGCGGGGATCAGCACCTCATCGCCATCGTTGAGCAGCGCCTGCATGGCCATCACGATCAGCTCGGAGACGCCGTTGCCGATGTAGATGTCTTCGACGCTGACGCCGGGAATCTGCTTGCGCTGGCATTCCTGCATGATCGCCTTGCGCGCCGAGTAGAGGCCCTTGGAGTCGCAGTAGCCCTGCGCGGTGGGCAGGTTGCGCATCACGTCCTGGAGGATTTCCTCGGGGGCCTCGAAGCCGAACGGCGCCGGGTTGCCGATGTTGAGCTTCAGAATGCGCTGACCCTCGTCCTCGAGGCGCTTGGCGTGCTCGAGGACGGGCCCGCGAATGTCATAGCAGACGTTGTCGAGCTTGTGGGACTTCCTAAGCGGTTGCGTGTCCATGGCGCTGGGGTCTCGCAGAATGTCGTGTGTCCAGCCCCGCTCTGGCGGGGTGCGTCAAGTGTTCGGTGGTTGAGAAAGAGGCCGTCGATGAGCGGCGCGGCAGGCTCGCTCAGCGATCGTCATCGGCCTTGCCGAGACCGTCAGCCGCACCGGTGCCCGGCTCCGATGGGCACGCTGCTGGCGTTTCGGCGTCAGCCTGGAGATCGGACGCAGGCTCGGAAGCGGGAATATCCGCCGGCGTCTCCAGGGTCAGGCGGCCCAGCTTGCCATCGCGCAGCTCGTGGAGCAGGACCTCTGCACCGCGATGCAGGTCGATCTCGCCACCGGCCCGCAGCCCCCCTCGCTTGGCGGCGATCTCAGCCAGGATGGCATGGCCATCGAAACCGGCCAGGGCCATCAGGTCGGGGCGAGCATCGCCGTCGGCCTCGACGCGCTCGGCATCGGGGTTGGCCTCGTAGGTCGGCAGCGCCTTGAGTTTATACCGCGTCTTGAGGGCATCGGGGTAGCGCTTGGCGAGCTCGGCTGCGCTAATCAGGGCGACATCGATGTAGTCGATGGCCGTATCGCGGATCGCGCCGCTGGCCGCCAGCCGATAGGCGCTGGCCTGGTCTTCGATTTTCGGCCACAGCACGCCCGGGGTATCGGTGAGGGCGACGCGGCCGTCGATCCGCACCTTTTGCTGGCGCTTGGTTACCGCGGGTTCGTTGCCGGTCTTGGCGATGGTGCGTCCGGCGAGGCCGTTGATCAGGGTCGACTTGCCGACATTGGGAATGCCCATGACCATCACCCGTACGTCGCGATCGGCGCGTACCTGGCCCGCCAGTTCGTGGCAAAGCTTGGGAATCCGCTTGAGCTCGCGGGTATTGGTCGTGGTCACGGCCAGCGCCCGGGTGTCGTCCTGGGCGTCGAAGTGCGCGGTCCACTCACGGGTGGCGTCGGGGTCTGCCAGGTCGGCCCGGGACAGGATCTTCAGCACCGGCTTGTGACGGGTCAGGGTCGCCAGCATCGGATTGGCGCTGGAGTAGGGCAGGCGGGCGTCCAGCACCTCGATGACCACGTCGATTTCCGGCAGCGCCTCGAGAATCTGGCGGCGCGCCTTGTTCATGTGTCCCGGAAACCAACCGAGCATGATGTTTCTCCTGCCTATGACAATGTAAACGCAAACGGCCGACCATCTTAGCAGATGGTCGGCCGTGTTCACCGTTGGAAAGGGGCGCAAAGGGTCTCGTCGGGGGCGTTTTCGTCGCGGGGGTGTCGTCGACGCGATGTTGGTGCCGAGTCGGTGTCGCGGTCATTGCCCGTGGGTGGCGCGGGTGGCGTGAGTGTCAGGTTCCACGTCAAGCGCCGCGGGCGGCCGCCGTGACGTCAGGGGCCCTGGTGTTGCCTGACTGACGTCGCCTCGCCACCCGCTGCCCGCATACTGACGTCGGCCCGCTCCAGTTGGCACTGGCCCTCGGCTGTCGGCCACTTGCCCCGGGAAACGCCGTCCTGCTGTTGGTGACAACCGGACTTAGGTGTCTATCGGGAGTCGGCGCGACGCTATTCCCCCTCATGAAAGTTGAGGGCAACCGAATTGATGCAGAAGCGATCGCCGGTCGCCGGCGGCCCATCGGGAAACACGTGGCCCAGGTGAGCGCCACAGCGGTAGCAGGTGACTTCCGTGCGCGTCATGCCATGGCTGGCATCGTCGTGCTTTTCGATGCTCTCGCTGGACAGCGGGCGATCGAAGCTCGGCCAGCCGCAGCCGGCATCGAACTTGTGCTCATTTTCAAAGAGTGGGGCGTTGCAGCAGATGCAGTGATAGATGCCATGCACATCGGTCACCTGGTAGTCGCCGGTAAAAGGGCGTTCGGTGCCTTTCTCGCGGGTGACCCGATACTGCTCCGAGGTGAGCTGATCGCGCCATTCGGCGTCTGTCTTGTCGATCTTCTTGCGCATTGGCGTTCTCCTTTCGTGCTGAGTCAGGGGAGAGCTCGGCGGTCGTGACACAAGCGCCTCGGCTTGCGCTGCCTGCCTTTAAGCTACGACGTTTCCTCAGTTTTGACCAACCCACGTCAAAAGACGCTTCTCATCGCGGTGAGGGTTGACACTTATGAGGCCTCTCAGTAACATACGCGCCACCTCGACGAGACGAGACAGCAACGTCCCATTCGTCTAGTGGTCCAGGACACCGCCCTTTCACGGCGGTAACAGGGGTTCGAACCCCCTATGGGACGCCACTCGACTCATCAGGTACCGGAGCGCGGGAATAGCTCAGTGGTAGAGCACAACCTTGCCAAGGTTGGGGTCGCGAGTTCGAATCTCGTTTCCCGCTCCAATGCGTCCCATTCGTCTAGTGGTCTAGGACACCGCCCTTTCACGGCGGTAACAGGGGTTCGAACCCCCTATGGGACGCCACTTCCGGTGCTGTGGCTGGCAATGCTCGCCTCAGCGGTGCAAGGTAATGCGATAGTTTGCGGGAATAGCTCAGTGGTAGAGCACAACCTTGCCAAGGTTGGGGTCGCGAGTTCGAATCTCGTTTCCCGCTCCATGCGTCCCATTCGTCTAGTGGTCTAGGACACCGCCCTTTCACGGCGGTAACAGGGGTTCGAACCCCCTATGGGACGCCATTTCGCGCCTTTGATTGCACATCGACACCAGAGTTCTGCCGAGCCGGCCGAATTCACCCGAGCGGGAATAGCTCAGTGGTAGAGCACAACCTTGCCAAGGTTGGGGTCGCGAGTTCGAATCTCGTTTCCCGCTCCAGCGTCGAACCTCATCTCTAATTTCTCGTGTCGCCCTAGTCTGTCGTGTCGCCCTAGCCAACTGTGCTCGGCGGCCCGTTGCTGTGTCCGGTGTCTTCCCGTTTTTCCGAGCCGCGGTTGAACTCGCGTCATGGCGCCCCAACATGTAAGCCGTCTATCTATTTCTGCCTGGGTGCCGCGTGGGCACCCCGGTTCTGCACGTTTGGCAGCGGATTCCCTGCCCAGGGCTTGTTGTAGCGAACCTCGTCGATGGTCGCGCTTCTTACCCGAGCGATTGTCTACGCACGAGCAATTGTCTGTGCAAGAGCGGTTGGCGTCGCACGGGCCGCTTTCCTGGGCTCGGGTTCGAGTTCGAGCTCAGCACAGGCGCCGAACGGGCTTATCGTGAATCTTCAACCAAGGATCTCTCATGGCCGAACCGGCTCTGTCCATTGAAGGCCTGACCAAGGTCTACGGCAATGGCTTCCAGGCCCTGAAAGGCATCGACCTTGATGTCCAGCAGGGCGACTTCTATGCGCTGCTCGGCCCCAACGGCGCGGGTAAATCCACCACCCTTGGGGTGGTCTGTTCGCTGGTGCAGAAAACCGCGGGCAAGGTGAAGATCTTCGGCATCGATATCGACGAGGACTTCGCCCGGGCCAAGTATCACCTGGGCGTGGTGCCCCAGGAGTTCAACTTCAACCAGTTCGAGCGCGTCATCGATATCGTGCTGGCCCAGGCCGGTTACTACGGCATGTCGCGGCGCGAGGCGCTTCCCCGGGCCGAGAGCCTGCTCAAGGACCTGAGCCTGTGGGACAAGCGCAACGGCAGCGCGCGCATGCTCTCCGGCGGCATGAAGCGGCGCCTGATGATCGCCCGTGCCTTGATGCATCGCCCCAGGCTCTTGATCCTCGACGAGCCCACCGCGGGTGTCGATATCGAGCTGCGTCGCAGCATGTGGGAGTACATGCGGCGTATCAACCAGGAGGAGGGCACCACCATCATCCTCACGACTCACTATCTCGAGGAAGCCGAAAGCCTGTGTCGCCATGTCGGCATCATCAACCATGGCGAGATCGTGCGAAACACCAGCGTGCGCCAGTTGCTGGCCGAGCTCGATACCGAGACGTTCCTGCTCGATCTCGCCCACCCGGTCGAGGCCGCGCCGGTGATCGACGGGTTCGACGTGACCCTGGTGGATAGTGCCCAACTGTCGGTGATGGTGCACCGTGGCCAGCGTCTCAACGGCGTGTTCGATGCCCTCGGCCGCGCGGGTATCGAGGTGGTGTCGATGCGCAACCGCGCCAACCGTCTGGAGGAAATGTTCGTGTCCATGGTGGAGAAGGGGGATAGCGCCCACAAGGAGATGCGCGGATGAATGCTCAACAGACCGCTATTGCGCTCTGGACCCTGATGGTCAAGGAGATCAAGCGTTTTACCCGTATCTGGCCGCAGACGCTGCTGCCGCCGTCGATCACCATGACGATGTACTTCATCATCTTCGGTAACCTGATCGGTTCGCGTATCGGCGAAATGGACGGCTACAGCTACATGGACTTCATCGTCCCGGGGCTGATCATGATGTCGGTGATCACCAACAGCTACTCCAATGTGGCGTCATCGTTCTTCTCCAACAAGTTCCAGCGCAGCGTCGAGGAGATGATGGTCTCGCCGATGCCCAACTGGGTGATGCTCTCGGGCTTCATTCTCGGCGGCATGGCGCGCGGGCTCGGTGTGGGGATCATCGTCACCGGCGTATCGCTGTTCTTCACCCGCATCGACGTTGCCCACCCGATCCTGACCGTGGGCGTGGTGGTGCTGACCGCGGCACTATTCGCCACCGGTGGCTTCATCAACGCCTTGCTGGGCAAGAAGTTTGACGATATCTCTATTGTGCCGACCTTCATCCTGACGCCGCTGACCTATCTGGGCGGGGTGTTCTACTCGATCTCTCTGCTGCCGGACTTCTGGCAGGGTGCCTCGATGCTCAACCCCATCCTGTACATGGTCAACGTGTTCCGCTATGGCTTTCTCGGGGTGTCCGACATTCCCGTGGGCTGGGCGCTGGCCGCGGTGTTCGGCTTTATTATTGCGCTGTTTTCCCTGGCCCTGTGGATGCTGGAGAACGGCAAGGGCATTCGCAGTTGAGGACTCTATCGATGGCCGCTGATGACACCCGTCCGGATACCCTGAAGCATGCCCCGCTGGGGCGTGAATCGGCCTATCCGGAGCACTATGACCCCACGCTGTTGTTCCCGATTTCCCGGGCGGCCAATCGTGCGCCTCTCGGCATCGAGGCAGGGGCACTGCCCTTCATCGGCGAGGACGAATGGCACGCCTTCGAGGTCTCGTGGCTGACGCCCAAGGGTAAGCCGGTGGTGGCCGTGGCGCGCTTTCGCCTGCCGGCGACCTCGCCCTACCTGATCGAATCGAAGTCCTGGAAGCTGTACCTCAATAGCCTCAATCAGAGCCGTTTTGCGGATCACGAAGCGGTGGCCGCGACCCTGATCCATGACCTTTCAAAGGCGGCAGGCGCCAGCGTGAGCGTTGACCTGCTGGCCGTCGACGATGGCGATCTGCTGCCTCGGCCGCTGCCGGGGGAATGCCTCGACGATCGCGATATCGAGATCACCGACTATACCCCGAGCCCCGCACATCTGGTCGTGGGCGACGATATCGTCGAAGAGACGCTGACCTCGCACCTGCTCAAGTCCAATTGCCCGGTGACCGGTCAGCCGGATTGGGGCAGCGTGCTGATTCGCTACCGTGGTCCCAGGCTCGACCGCGATGGCCTGCTGCGCTACCTCATTGGCTATCGTCAGCACCAGGACTTCCACGAGCACTGTGTGGAGCACATCTTCACCGACCTGATGGCGCGGGCGAAGCCCGAACGCTTGCTGGTCCTGGCGCGCTACGTGCGCCGCGGCGGCCTGGATATCAGCCCCTGGCGCGCGACCCCAGGCGAGGCGCCGCCTTCACCCCTGCGACTGGCGCGGCAGTAGCGGACCTGGCGCAGGGTCCGAGACATGACGCAAGGGTGGGCGCGACAGTCGTGGAGCCTTCTGATAGGGTTTTGCGAGAAATTCTCGTTCGAGCATCGCTAACGTGGCCGGCCCAGGTCGGCCTGTCGGGAGAAAGACAATGGATGCCATGTCCCTGCTGCACGAGCGCAGCTCCATGGGCAAATTGATGGGCCCGGCGCCAAGCGCCGAGCAGCTTGCCGCCATCTATCGCGCTGCGCTGCGCGCCCCGGATCACAAGGAGCTGCGGCCCTGGCGTTTCATCGAGTTCTGCGGCGAGGGGCTGGAGCGGCTTGGCGAGCTGTTCGCCGAGGCCGAATTTCGCGAGGATCCCAAGGCGACCGACGACTGCCTGAATTCCGCGCGCATGAAGACCAAGCGCGCCCCGATGATCATCGGCGTCGTGGCCAAGGTCACCCCGGATGAGCCCAAGGTGCCCAAGATCGAACAGGTCATCTCCGCCGGTTGTGCTGCCCACAGCATTTTGCTGGCAGCGCATGCCCAGGGCCTCGGGGCCATGTGGCGAAGTGGCAAGTACGCCTTCGATGACACCGTGCGCAAGGGCCTCCGGTTGAAAGACGACGACGAACTGGTTGCCTTCATCTATATCGGCCAGATGGGCGGGCGCCACAAGCCGATCGCGGAACACGACATCGACGACTTCGTCGAGCGTTGGGACTAGGAGGCACCATGCGAGAGGTCGGCGTTCCTCACCCCCGTCTACCGCTGCCACCCGCGGGCGGTGACGATGATCCCGCCGCCTTTCTGGCGTGGCTGGGCGAGGCGATCCCCCTGGTGGGGGGGCTCGGCATCCGCGAGATGCAAAGGGAAGGGCAGCGTCTGAGCTGGCGGCTCGCGCTGGCCCCCAATCTCAATGACAAGGGCACCGGCTTCGGCGGCGCCTTGAGCGCCCAGACTGCGCTGCTGGGCTGGTGCTGGACGACGCTGTGGCTCAGGCGCGAAGGGCTCGCCCGAGACGTCGTGGTCGCCGACGCCAGCCAGCGCTTTCTCGCCCCGGTGACCAGCGACTACTGCCTGACCTGCGAGCCCGAACAGGCCGATGGCGTCGAGCGCCTGCAGCAGCGCCTGCAAGAGCGTGGCAAGGGGCGCATCGCCCTGGTGCAGTCGCTGTGGTGCGGCGACACCCTGTGCCTTACAGCGCGAGGCGACTACGCGGTGCTGCCCGAGCGCTAGGTGAAGCACCGCATTGGACCTGGACCTGGACCTGTGACGCCGCGACCAGGAATAGCCGGGGGCGATGGCGCAGGACGCGCACCAGCCGGTAGCTATCGCTGAGTAAAGAAGGAGCCGTGAGTGAACGGGAATCGGGGAGAGGGCGTCAAGAAGAGGAAAGCGAAAGGCAGGAATCCAGAAAATGGCTTGCAATCGCGAACTTAAGCCGTTAAAGTATGCGCCGTCTTGAGCGAAACGGTTCGCGCAACGCAGCCAGCACTACGTTCATGATGACAATGCGGAGGGGTGTCCGAGTGGTCGAAGGAGCACGCCTGGAAAGTGTGTAAGTCGAAAGGCTTCGAGGGTTCGAATCCCTCCCCCTCCGCCAAGAATATAGATAAGCCGCTGATTACAGCGGCTTTTTCTTTTTCTATACCCTCACAGCCCATACTCCAGCCCATACTTTGTGCCTGGCTTTCACTAGCCTTCCCAGGACACTGTTGGACAGTACGTCCCTTTGCAGCACCCTCCCACCGCTTTCCTTTTTCAATGCCTCTGCTGTCACTGACGGTCCCGAGCCTGGCACAGGGTGATCGGCAGCTAAACATCAGGCACGTTAGCCAGAGCAACGACAAGGCGTTCAGGTAGGTGGCCCATGTGGCCAACCACTCCGATCTACTGGCGATCCAGGATTTGGAAGAGGTGTTTCTTGGGGCGATCCACGTGCACGGGAGCTCTATGCTTTCTTGTGTCGCGTGAACGAGATAGCTCATTCGGGTAGCGTGGTGGTTTTCTGAACCATGGCGATACCTTTTCCCGTAAGCCCCATGCGGCGCTCTTTCGTGATATGGAGAGCGGGGACCTAATCACCGTCGCCACGCTGCTGTGGCTTGCTGGGAAGGCCTCCCAGCAGCGGAGCAGGCGATGACCCAACCCTGTCGATTATTAACAATCGCGTAGATGAAAACTCGCCAATAGCAGGTGACAGCCGGTGTCAAGCTGGTACGCTGGATCGTATATAAGGTATGACGCAAAGGAACTGCGCTATGTCCGACTCTTCAAGGGCGCCACGTATCAACCTGTTCCCGCATTCGTGCCGGGTACCCATCTATGCCGGCGACACCTTGGTTGCAGATCCCAAGGTGACCCACTGCCTGTTGAAGGGCGATACCGATTGCTACTCCCCCGACACCAACCCTCACGTAGCTTGGAGTTATCAGCAGCCGACCAGCGAGCGATTGAGGTTCGATGCCGATAAGGTAGGCGGACGGTTCGAGTGAAGTCTCCTACCGACCCAAAGCGGCCATGCCGGCAAAAGCAGCAGGCGCGTTTATTGGTGTTATATAGCCACGTCAACGAAAATACACTGAAAGATCAATTGGTTGATGTGGCGGCATGAGAATGTTAAACGCGCGCGCTCGTTCAAGTCAATAAACGAGCGCGCTGTCTAACTGTAGGGTCTCGGATGTTCAATTGACGAAGAGGGGCTATCCTTTGATTGCTGCCAGAAGCCTTCTTCGTCAGTTCGTCCAGGAGCACCGAGATGGACATCAAACTGCATAAGCAAGCGACGACAACACCCAAAATTCGTGCTGAGATCCAGGCCGCCCCTGCCCACATCCCGGACACGGCACTGGCGGAGCGCTTTGGCGTTAGCGATATGACCATCCGCCGGTGGCGACATCGAGACGACGTCCATGATCGTCCTCACACGCGTCATAACCTTCTGGCGACCCTCAACAGGGAACAGGAAGAGGTTCTCATCGCCGCCAGAACGTTCCTTCGCCTGGGGCTGGATGATCTCCTCGTGATAGCCCGTGAGTTTCTTCATCCGGCCCTTTCCCGTGCCGCCTTGCACCGGATGCTCAAAAGGCGTCAGGTGCCAACGCTTGCTGAATTGGCACGCCAGGACAGAGAAGACAACAAGCAGGCTCCCAAGGCCTTTCGGGACTACGAGCCAGGCTACCTGCACATCGACATCAAGTATCTTCCACAGATGCCCGATGAGGCCCAACGACGCTACCTGTTTGTCGCCATCGACCGAGCGACCCGTTGGGTCTATCTTGAAGTGCGCTCCAATCAGTCAGCGAAGGATGCCGAAGCGTTCTTCCATCGCGTTCTCGACAAGGCCCCGTTCAAGGTCCAGAAGGTACTGACAGACAACGGCAAGTGCTTTACTGATCGCTTCACCTCGGGCGGTGAACACAAGCCAACAGGGCAGCATATCTTCGACAAGGCCTGTGAACAGCATCATGTGGAACACCGACTTATCCGCCCGGGACACCCCCAGACCAATGGGATGGTCGAGCGTTTCAATGGCCGCATCAGCGATGTGCTGGCCACTCGGCGGTACGAATCAAGGGAGGACCTGGAGCAAACGCTCAAGCGTTACTGTTGGCTCTACAATCACTGCATCCAGCAGAAAGCGCTACACCACCAGCCCCCGATAGCGGCGATGAAAAGCTGGCAAAAAAAGCGCCCTGAGCTTTTTCACAAACGAGTCATTAATCACGCGGGACCCGACACTTAGCGCCTGGTCCGAATTTCGGGGGCCACTTCAGGAGAGAATCGTCAGGAAATTAGCGGAGCATGTAAGGGATAGCTTAAGAAAATATTAGATACTCCCCTTTTTTCTATAATTGATGGGGAGTAAGGGTAGAGGCCGAGTGAAAAAGAATATGATTTAATGAATCGCGCATAGGAGGACTGTTAGTGTTTATAATAAACTGTTCGCTCGCGCTTGCTGAGAGTTTGTGCACATAAAAAATCATTGCTATTCGGAGTCGTATTCATGAAGCATTAGATAATTCTTCGTTAAAGATTTCAAGAAGGATGCCGATAAGTATCATGGAAGATGTTTTTTCAGCAGGGAAGGTTTAGGGAATGTCATTTCAAAATTTTTGTTCTGAGCAAGGGTTTTCAAGTAGAAAAAAGGTGTTTTTTTCTCCGCATATACCCGATAAGATTATAAATAATGCCAAGACGTCGTTTGGTTTAAGTTCAGAGTCTAATGAGATATTGGCGGCTGTAGACAATACGGTGTTTGGGAGTGGAAAAGATGGGTGCTTGATCCTGGTTGATAGGATTATTTTTAAACAGCCATTTGAGGATTTGAGAGAGCACTTTTTTAGCGGGATATCAAGCATAGTTTCAGATGGTCAGACAGTCTTCCTTAATGGCAGAAAAGTATTTAAATTCCACATGCCTGAGAAGGAAGATTTAATTGAGTTTTTCCAGCTTTTTGGTGCGTGGATTTCTAACTCCGGGGTTGAAAGTGAATATACGCAAAATGACGAAGGGGGTTCCATAAATCTCCAAAAACCCACAGACTCATGGGTTTCGTCTTTGGCGAAGCAAGAACTTGATATTGATCATCGGGCAATTTATTGCGCACCAAGTATACCAGTCAAAAAGATAAGCGGTGCTCTATCTTCGTATGGAAACTGGGTTGATTCAGAAGACGTGATTGTCTTGATTGATGATACTGCTTTTGGAGGAGCTAAGGAAGGAGTTCTTATAACAGAAGAGAAGATCGCGATGAAGGCGATGATGGACTCGCCGCGCCTTTTTTTCTGGAAAAATATACAGAAAATATCGATACAAAAGAAAAAAATATTCATCAACGGAAGGGGGGTTATCAGCCTAGCCCAGCTGGGAGAAAAAGAGCTTGGTGCATTTTTTTATGAGATAAACAAGCTTTTACCCTTAAGGGATGCTGAGCATCAAGATCATGCCCAGGATGTTAGTAAAAATAGTCAAGCTGGCCTGAGAGATGATAAAGCTATAGTTGATAGCGATCCGTCCCATTCTAACAAGGAAAAGAGAAATGCTGTGCAGCTAGGGAAGGCTGTGAGAGCACCTCAAGAAAAAAATAAATGTAAAGAAGTTAATGAAGAGGAAGAGATTATTCTTGAGGCCAATGAAGCTGAGCAGTCCAGCGATAATAATGGCAAAGGCAAGCTCAGTGAGTATGCTGCCCAAGCTATAGAGGCCAACTGGTCTAGAATATCTCCTTTCCTTTTGGAGAAGACTGGGGAGGCTTCTCTTGATGCGTTAAATAATGATGAAAATATTGAAAGGCTTGGCTCCGTTATTTATACTCTCTTGCCTAGTGTGGTCAGGTTCGCCATTAGGGAAGATGTTTTCATAAAATTCTTGCTCGACAACCGTAATAAAATAATTGGAGATAAGCTGAAAGCGTTTGTCGAAAGTAAGAAATCCGAAAGTGGTGCGCCTAGGGATTTGCTGGAGAAACAGGCGGCCTTTAATAGTTCTATTTTCGCTGCTGAGTTTGAAAAAGCAAAAAGACATATGAGAAATGGCTTTAGTAGTCATGGGGTAGGTTTTTCAAAAGAGCAGTTTGCCAAGAAAAAGGCGGACTACCTATTTTACATGAAAGTTATGGAAGTGGCGTTGGAGTTCCCTAGTTTTGCCTCAGAAAAAATTAGTGATACCATTACAAGAGAGGAGGCATCCGCTCTAGCTAGTGACGAAGCCATAATAACAACCTTAGGGTATATAATTGCTTCTACAAGCTACATGCTTGAGTTTCAGGCAGGTTTCAATCAAGATCAAGTCCAGAGCGTTTTAGAGCCTGTTTTTAGCTTGGCGATACTTCCTTATGCTGAGCAGGCTGCTAAGGGTAAGCCAAAAACGCTTAAAAGCTTCTCTTCATCTGAAGCTAGAATTCAAGAGATTCCAGAGCTGGCACGAATAAAGAAAGTTGCTCACGTGTTAATGCAAAACATCGGCAATAAAGATATGAGATCTTTGTGTGGGAACTATACAAACTTTATAACCAGTGCTACTGAACATGCCTTCGACAGCAAAGATGCTCAGCTCAATTTCTTTAGTAAGATGTGGAAGCTCGGTGATGGCGATGTGGAGGAATATTTGAATAAAGTTGATGAAAATCTGGAGGAAGGTTTGATTGATTATTTGAGTGCTCTTCAGGGGTTATAAGTTTAGTTGCTTGCCAAGCATCAGGTCTTGTTTTCCTGATGCTTGGTCATACGACTTTATTATTTAACGAAGTCAGCCCAATCCTGCATCATCGCTCTCCGTTTCTCGAAGAGATCTCCACGACGATAGGCGGCCTCGACCTTGTTCTCGATGGTGTGCGCCAATGCCATTTCGGCCACATCGCGGGGGTAGCTTGTGACCTCTCCAGTCCAGTCGCGAAAGCTCGAGCGGAAGCCGTGGGGCACGTAGTCACCACGCTCACCGTCGAGGCCGAAGCCCATGCCGCGCATCAGCTGGAGCATTGCCATATTCGAGAGGGGGCGTCCCTGGCGTGCGCCCGGAAAGACATAGGAGTTGTCCTTTATCCTTGGGAGCTGGGTCAGTAGTTCCACCGCTTGCCGTGACAGCGGTACGCGATGCTCACGGCGCGCCTTCATCCGATCCGCTGGGATCGTCCAGGTTTCATTGTCGAGGTCGATCTCTGGCCATTCCGAACGTAGCACTTCCGAGGTGCATGTGGCCGTCAGCATCAAGAACTGCAGCGCCTTGGAGGAGATGCTGGTGTAGCCCTGGACCTCGGTCATGAAGTCGGCGACCTCCTCGTATGGCATGGCCGGGTGGTGGGCCACCTTCTTGACCCTTGATGGCTTGGCCAACAGCTTGTCGAGGTGCCCACGCCATCGGGCCGGGTTGCAGACGCTGGCAGCACCGTACCTGAAGCGGCCACGAGGCCGGCCACCGGAGCAGCCTCGGGAGTGGTGCCATGATCTGGAGTACCAGGCGGGTTCCTGGCCGACGCCCCGTCGCGTGGTGCTGGTGGTGCAGGAACGACCTGATGATCTGCTGCTACATGCCTTCTCCCTGGTGACCAACCTCAGCAAGTTCCACTGGCCGCCGGAGAAGGTTCTGGCGCTCTACCGCAAGCGCGGCAGCGCCGAGGCGCATATGGGCGAGGTGAAGTCGGCGCTGGATGTGCATCTCTCATCGACCGATCGCGGCGCCTCCACCGTCCAGGACGTCATGGCCCGCAACGAGGTGAGCCTGCTGCTAAGCCTCTACGCCTACCAGGTTCTGCATGGACTGAGGCGCCTGCTGGAGAGCCGGACACGACAGGGTTGGAGCCTGATACGGATGCGCGAACAGGTACTCAAGGTCGCGGCCACGCTGACGGTACACGCTCGTCGCATTACCGTGCACCTCGGCGATGCCGCCGACAAATGGTGGCCCACCTTGCTGAAGGGGCTGCCTCGGCTGACGGCTCTGGTCTGATCGTTGGCGTCACCACGTTCCATGCAGCAGGCAAGGCGGCCACAGTGGAGGTCGACGGCCACGGCTGTGTCGGCGATCGACATTGATTGCTAAAAGCTATAGAAAAGCCGACCAAAAGCCGAGCCGGATATAGATCAACCGGCTACCAAGCGGCCTCACGACGTTGAAGTGGGGCGATACCGGCAATCCCTTGGCTCAACAGCCTCAGTCGGCCCCCTGATGAATAACCCGGGCTGATGAGCGCTGGGCGACCGATCTCACCCATGTGTGGTGCGGTAAGGATCGGCGGGCCAGCTTAGCGGTCATCATTGACTGCTGCACGCGTGAGATTCTTGGCTGGCGGTTATCGGACAATGGCAGCAGCAAGACTGCGGAGGCGGCGTTGGAGGAAGCGCTGATCTATCGGCTCGGGGCGCTGGGGCGCGTTCAGCAGCCTTTGGCCCTTCGCTCTGATAATGGGCTTGTGTTCAGCAGTCGCCACTACACGGGCACGGTGAAGGCCTATGGCCTGACTCAAGAGTTCACGACGCCATATACACCGGAACAGAACGGGCTCGTGGAGCGCTTCTTCCGTTCCTTGAAGGAGGAGTGTATCTGGCTCCATCGCTTTGAATCGCTGGGCCAGGCCAGGGCCGTCATCAATCGCTGGATTAGGTACTACAACGAAGAGCGGCCACATCAGTCTCTGGGCTATGTGGCACCCCGAGCACACCCGGCGTTAGCCGCGTAAGGTGTGTAGAAACCAGGGGGTCATTACACTGCTTTACTTGTTCTACTCTGGTGCGGTGAGGGTAGCGGCGCAGCCCTTGAGGTGGTCCACAAAGTGGCGCACCTTGGCCAGTTCGCCGAGGTGTTCCGGGTAGACCAGGTAGTAGGCGTTGGGGCCGTGCAGCAGCGAGGGCCAGGCGGGGACCAGGGCGCCGGCCTCCAGTTCATGGTCGATCATGAAGCGCGGAATCAGCGCCAGGCCGCCGCCGGCCATCACCGTGCGAATCAGGGTCTGGAAGGTCTCGACGCGGATGCCGTGGTAGCTGCGGTCGGTACGAATATCCTGTTCGTCGAACCAGCGGTGCCAGGCGTCGGGACGAGAGGACAGATGCAAAAGGCGGCAGTCGGCCAGATGGGCGGGGCTGGCGATCCGTTGACGCGCCAGGTAACCGGGTGCGCCGACCGCCATCACCTCTTCCTCGAACAGCTTGTGGCACTCGAGATTGGGCCAGCTGCCGTGGCCGTGGAAGATGGCTACGTCGATCCCCTCGTTTTCCAGGTCGAAGGTTTCCACGCGGTCTGACAGGTGCAGAGTGATCCCGGGGTGGGCTTCGAAGAACGCCGGTAGCTGCAACGACAGCCAGCGCGTTCCAAAGGTGGGAAGCGTCGCGACCTTGAGCACGTCACCGTGGCCGCTGTAGGTCATGATGGCGTTGGCCGACATCTCGAGGTGGGCCAGGATCTTGCGCACCTCTGTCAGATAGAGCGAGCCTTCTGGTGTCAGTACCAGAGTTCGCCTGAGGCGACGGAAGAGCTTGTGCTGAAGGGTGTCCTCGAGTTGAGCCACCTGCTTGCTGATGGCGCTCTGGGTGATGCTCAGTTCATTCGCCGCCCGGGTAAAGCTCAGGTGCCGGGCGGCGGCTTCGAAACATTGCAGCGTGGTGGTCGAGGGGAGATGGCGGGCCTTCATCGAACGCTGACTCCAGCGTAAAAAACCGCCATTCTACCCCAAACGAGGCAGTACCGCTGGTGCAAGCGTCGCCGGCGACGCGAGCGCCTGTCCAATCCGTCGCCTGGCGTCCCGGCGGCGCTGAGGCCGCCGGGCGTTGCCACGTCCTGGCATCGTCGACGTCAGTGCTGAACCGACGTCGCCGAATCCATCGGCGCCTTCGGGCGACGCGACTGCCACAGGGCGATCAGCGCCAGGGCCACCAGTCCCAGGGAGCTGGTGATGGGCGCCGGGGCCACCATGGCCAGGCCCGCTGCCAGCAGCACCGCACGCTCCCACATCAAGGCGTCACGTACGAAATGGCCGATCAGGGCGGCGCTCACACCGACCAGGCCCACCACCAGGAAGCCGACGTCTCGTACCAGTCCAAGCGGTGTTGCGTCGATCATCACCAGCGCCGGGTTGTAGATCAGCGCATAGGGGATGATGAAGGCACCGATGGCAAGCTTCAGTGCCGTCACGCCGGTCTTCATTGGATTGGCCCCTGCAATGCCTGCACCGGCGTAGGCGGCCAGACAGACCGGTGGCGTGATGTCCGCCACAATCCCGAAGTAGAACACGAACAGATGTACCGCCATGGGTGCCAGGCCGAACTCGTTGATCAGCGCCGGCGCGGCGATGGTCGCGGTAACGACATAGTTGGCGGTGGTCGGCAGGCCCATGCCGAGCACGATGCAGGCCAGCATGGTGAAGATCAGGGCGAGGATCAGGGTGCCGTCGGCCAGGCTGATGATGCCGGCGGCAAACTTGGAACCCAGCCCGGTCATCCCCACCACCCCGGCGATGATGCCGGCGGTGGCTACCGCAGCGATCACCGGCAGCGCGACCCTGGCCCCCTTGTCTAGAAGGCGCACCAGGTCGGCCAGTGACGGGCGGGTCTCCTTGCGCAACAGGCTGACCGCCAGTGCGGCGGCGATACCGAGCAGGGCGGCGCGCTGGGCGGTGAAGCCGACGCTTACGGTGGTCACGATCACCGCCAGCGGAAGCAGCATGTAGCCCTGGCGCATCAGCAGCTTGCGCTTGCTCGGGAGCTGGTCCTTGGGAATGCCGAGGATACGACTGCGCTTGGCCTCGAAGTGTACGCCGATAAAGATACCGGTGAAGTACATCAGCGCCGGTATCAGGGCCGCGTACATGATCTCGCGGTAGGAGACGCCCACGTACTCGACCATGATGAAGGCGGCGGCACCCATCAGCGGTGGCATGATCTGTCCACCGGTCGATGCCGAGGCTTCGGTCGCGGCGGCGACCTCCGGACGGAAGCGGGCGTTCTTCATCATCGGGATGGTGAAGGAACCCGAGGCCACGGTGTTGCCGACCGAGCTACCCGAGATCATGCCCTGCAGCGAGCTTGCGATCACCGCGGCCTTGGCCGTACCGCCGGTGAAGCGGCCGGTGGCGGCGAAGGCGAGGTCATTGAAGAAGCGGCCGACCCCGGTCTGGATCAGTACCACGCCGAAGAACAGAAACAGGAAGATGAACTTCGCCGAGATCTGCAAAGGGGTGCCGAACACGCCGCTTTCGCGGAACCACAGGTAGGGCGCGACCTGCTCGAAGGAGAAGCCCGGATGGGACAGCAGCGCCGTGGGAATATGATTGCCCAGCAGCGCATAGGCCAGGGCCAGCAGGGCCACGATCACAATGGGCAGGCCGACGGTGCGCCGCGTCGCCTCGAGCACGAACAATACGCCGACGCCGGCCACGATCAGATCCAGGGTGGAATAGCCGGTAATACGGGCGCGCAGGACCTCGTCGTAGAACAGGATCTTGTAGTAGGCGCCAAAGGTGGCGGTGACGGCCAGTACCACGTCGTACCAGGGCACCGACCGGCGAGCGCGTTCGCCGCGACAGGCGGGGAATAGCAGGAAGATCATCCCCAGCGCCAGGCCCAGGTGTATCGCCCCTTGCTGTTGCGACGGCAGGGTGCCGAAGTAGCCGGTATACAGGTGGAATGTCGTCAGGGCGATGCCGAGCAGCGACACCGCCCAACTCCAGCGGCCGAGGTGAGGGCGAACGCTGGACTCCCGGTCGTACTTTTCGAGCAGTTCCTGAGAGGCGTCAGCGGTTTTATTTTCGACCATAGCGTGAATCTCCCAATGACCCGCAGGCGCCGACACGCCGGTGCCTGCGGGTGACATGGTTTACTTGGCGAGGTCGTCGAGACTGGTGATGCCGCTGTCTTCGCGGGTCACGATCTGGATGACTTCCGGGTAGATATGGCCGATAAAGGCGACGTTGCCGATGGCGTTGTCGTCGAACTCACCGTTGCCGGACACCGCGTCCTTGGCCGGCGCGTGCACGGTCATGCCTAGATCCATGCGGTCGTCACGGATGCTGACCAGGTTCTCGATGGAGGCGCCGGTCTCGATGTTGGTGAAGTTTGCGTCATCGAGGTAGTTGTTCCAGATGGTGGCCATCTCGCCGCCCAGCGGATAGTAGGTACCGCCCTGGCTGCCGGTGCCGAGGATGTACTCGCTCTTGTCGCCTTGAGTCTCGAGTTGTGCCACCGGATTGCTCACCTCCAGTCCCTGCTCCTCGTAGTAGCGCTTGGCACCGGGATGGATCGGAATGCCGGCGGAGCCATTCAGGGCATTTTCGAGGGTCATGAAGGCAGACTGGGCGTGGGTATTCTCTTCAGCCTTCTCGTGCATCAGGCGTGCGAGTTCGTAGCCCAGTTCCTCGTCGATGCTGTGGGTGTTGCCCACCAGCACGGCGTAGGCGGTCACCGTGGTCACGTCCTGGTCGAGGAAGTCGTAGCTATCCTGGGAAATGACGAAGCGACGGTACTCGCTGTTGGTCTCGATATAGTCCACCGCGTCGTCGCTCAGCCCGATCATGCGAACGTCACCGGCGGCCGCCTGAAGGTTCTCGATGCTGCCAGACGGCAGGCCGAGGATGCCGATGGACAGGTCGATATTGCCGTCCTGCACGCCGTCGAGCGCAGCGCCGAAACCTTCCTGATAGGCGCTGTAGTCATCTTCCTTGACGCCGTGGGCGTCGAGCAGCAGCTTGGACACCAACTGGGTCGTGCTGGCGGGCGGACCGATGGCCACGTTAGGGGTAGAGGAGGCTCCATCGCTGCAGGCGCTGAGGAGGGTGGATGCAGCGATGGCGATCACGGCCGGCTTCAGGGGATGAGTCATTTGGCGTTCCTGTCGTTGAGGGGATGTCGTGGCTCTGAGGCCGTATTTTTGGACATTGTTGCTGGTGCAATGCAGAACGGCGGGCATTGTTATCACGCGTCCTGAATGTGCACAAAAGAAATCTCGTACTCGATCCATTCCTTCTGGTCATTGATGCGTGTTATCCGCGACCTGTCGGCCTGGTTCAGGTGGAATAGTTATTCATAATTGGAATGCATAAGGCGCTTTTTTTCGTTTGAAGTGCCTCGCTGTCGCTGGTTTGATCGTCGTCTTGAATTCCCCGACGATTCGACAGGAACCGGACATGGACTTTTCTCACGTCAGTGCCTCGCTGGGCATCGTGCACCCCTTGTGTATGGACCACGGCCGTAACGCCGAACTGTGGGATGAGGACGGTCGGCACTACGTCGACTTCATCGGCGGCATCGGGGTGCTCAACCTGGGACATGGGCACCCAGCGGTGGTGGAGGCGGTGAAGTCGCAGGTCGACAAGCTGATGCATTCCGCCTTCAACGCCTTGCCCCACCGCGGCTATCTGGAGGTGGCACGGGCACTCGATGATTTCGTGCCGGTGTCCTATCCGCTGTCCTGCATGCTGACCAACTGCGGTGCCGAGGCGACCGAGAACGCCCTCAAGGTGGCGCGGGCCGCAACCGGCCGCCAGGCGGTGATCGCCTTCGACGACGGCTTTCATGGCCGCACCCTGGCGGCGCTCAATCTCAACGGCAAGGTCAAACCCTACAAGAGTGGGCTTGGCAGCCTGCCGGGGCCGGTCTATCACCTGCCGTTCCCGAGCCAGGACAGCGATGTGAGTACCGAGGAGGTCGTGCGCGCTCTCGATCGTCTGCTCGAGGTCGAGCTGCCCGCCGACGAGATCGCCGCGGTCATCGTCGAGCCGGTTCAGGGCGAGGGCGGCTTCCGCCTGCTCGATGCGGCCTTTGCCGAGCATCTGCGTGACTTCTGCGACCGACAGGGTATCGCGCTGATCTTCGACGAGATCCAGTCGGGCTTCGGACGTACCGGCACGCGTTTTGCGTTCACCCACCTGGGCGTCGAACCCGACCTGCTGCTGATGGGCAAGAGCATGGCGGCGGGCCTGCCGCTGGCAGCAGTGGTCGGCAGGTCCCGCTTCATGGATGCGCTGCCCAAGGGCGGGCTCGGCGGTACTTACTCGGGCAACCCGGTGGCCTGCGCGGCGGCACGGACGGTGATGGACGTGATGTCCGAGGCTCAGCTGACGTATTGGGGCGAGATCCAGGAATCGCTGATTGTGGCGACCCATGCACGTCTGAAGGAACGCTTCCCGATGGTGGGGGCGTTGACTGGAGTGGGCGCCATGCGCGGCATCGTCTTTAACGATACCGAGCGTGCCAGTGGCGCCGAACACCTGGCCGCGCTGCTGGTCGCCGGGCGCGAGGCGGGGGTACTGTTGATGCCGAGCGGGCGTCACCGCAATGTGCTGCGCCTGCTGCCCCCGCTGACCGCAGAACCCGAGGTGCTCAACGAAGGCATGGCGCGCCTGGAGAGTGCGCTGGCGACGCTCACGCCATGATCGCCCGGATCGACGCCCATTCCGATGTGGCCGCGACCTATCAGCGTTTTCTCGAGGCCATGGTGGATCAGGGCTTCGAAGGAGACATCGCCCCCGACTACGCCAACCGCACGGTCCTGGCCACCGACAACTCGATCTACCAGCGCCTGCCCCAGGCTGTGCTTTATCCTCGAGGGACCGAGGATCTCGTGCGTATCGCCGAGCTTGCGGGACGCGAGGCGTATCACCAGGTGGTGCTGGCGCCTCGGGGAGGAGGCACCGGCACCAATGGGCAGGCCCTGACCGACGGCCTGGTGGTGGACGTCTCTCGGTACATGAACGCCATCCTCGAGATCGATGCGGAGGGTCATCGAGTGCGTGTCCAGGCCGGGGTGGTCAAGGATCAGCTCAATGCCGCGCTCAAGCCCCACGGGTTGTTCTTCGCCCCGGAGCTGTCCACCTCCAACCGCGCCACTCTCGGCGGGATGATCGCCACCGATGCCAGCGGCCAGGGCAGCTGCGAGTACGGCAAGACCCGCGACCATGTGCTCGAGCTCGAGAGTGTCCTGCTTGGCGGAGAGCGACTGGTCACTCGGCCGGTGGACGAGGACGAGCTGTCGGCGCTGTGCGCTCGCCAGGATACGGTGGGCCGGGTGTACCGGGCCGCCCGTGACATTCTCGAGCGTGAGGGCGAGCGTATCCGCAAGACCTTTCCGCCGCTCAACCGCTGCCTGACCGGCTACGATCTTGCCCACTTCATCACGGAGGACGGTAGCTTCGACCTGTCCAGCGTGCTGTGTGGAGCCGAGGGGTCGCTGGCCTTCACCAGCGAGGCGGTACTTAGGGTCTTGCCGATCCCGGCCCACTCGACCCTGGTCAATGTCCGTTATGCCGGCTTCATGGATGCGCTGGGCGACGCCCAGGCGCTGATGGCCAGCGACGCCTCTCCTACGTCCATCGAGACGGTGGACGAACGGGTGCTGCAGCTCGCCCGGGGCGACTACGTCTGGGACTCTGTCGGCGAGTTCTTCCCCAACGCCGGCGATAGCCGGACCCAGGGCATCAACCTTATCGAGTTCAATGACGATGATCCGGCGCGGCTGGCGCGCAGGGTCGAGGCCTTCTGCCGGCATCTGGACGAGGATCCGAGCGTCAGGCGTCTGGGCCACACCCGCGCCCAGGGGCGCGAGGCCATCTCCCGGGTCTACGCCATGCGTAAGCGCGCGGTGGGCCTGTTAGGCAACGTGGCCGGGGAAAAACGCCCGTTGCCCTTCGTCGAGGACACCGCCGTGCCGCCCGAGCACCTGGCGGACTATATCGCCGAGTTTCGCGCCCTGTTCGATGCCAGGGGGCTCGAGTACGGCATGTTCGGCCACGTCGACGCCGGGGTCCTGCACGTGCGCCCGGCGCTGGACATGAAGGACCCCGCTCAGGAAGCGTTGATTCGCGAGATTACCGATGAGGTCGCCGTGCTGACGCACAAGTACGGTGGCCTGCTATGGGGCGAACACGGCAAGGGCCTTCGCTCGGAGTACGCTCCGGCCTTTTTCGGGCCCCTCTACCCAAGCCTGCGTCGGCTCAAGGGCGCCTTCGATCCCTACAACCAGCTCAACCCGGGCAAGATCGCGACACCGCTGATTAGTCCATCCGACGATGCTGGCAAGGCGCGCGTTTCTCCCCCGCTCGATGGCGCCGGCGAGGCGCCACCTAAATGGAGCGATCCGGGGCTGCTGGCGGTGGACGGGGTGGCGACCCGTGGCCAGTTCGACCGACAGATCGATGAGCGGGTATGGCAGGCCTACGGCGAGGCCGTGCACTGCAACGGCAATGGTGCCTGCTACAACTATCATCCCGATGACGCCATGTGCCCCTCCTGGAAGGCGACGCGGCAGCGCATCCACTCGCCCAAGGGGCGTGCCAGCCTGATGCGGGAATGGCTGCGGCTGCAGCAGCAGGCCGGTGTCGATGTGCTCGATGTGTCCCGGCGCCTGCGCAAGCGCGACGCCTGGAGCGCGCTCAAGGTCTTTCCGGCCAAGCTCGGGCGTAGCCTGGCGCGTCGACGGGGCCAGAGAGACGTTTCGCACCAGGTGCACGAAGCCATGGCCGGTTGTCTGTCGTGCAAGTCCTGCGCTGGCCAGTGTCCGATCAAGGTCGATGTGCCGAGCTTCCGGGCGCGCTTTCTCGAGCTGTATCACAGTCGTTACCTGCGCTCGCCACGGGACCACCTGGTCGGCGGACTGGAGCGCATGGTGCCGTTGCTGTCGCGGTTCGCACCGCTGTACAACGCCATGCTGCGGACCCCGGGGGTGGAGCGAGCGATGGCCGGCGTCCTCGGCCTGGTCGATAGTCCGCGGCTGTCGCGAGAGCGTCTGGACGTCTGGCTCGAGCAGCGTGGGATCGAACGGGCCACACCCGGGGCGCTGCAGCGCCTGCACGATGCAGAAAAGGCGTGCAGCGTGGTACTGGTGCAGGACGCTTTCACCAGCTACTTCGACTCCCGGGTGGTGATGGATACCGTCGAGTTGCTTGAATGTCTCGGAGTGCGGGTATTCGTGGCGCCCTATGGCCCCAACGGCAAGCCACTGCACGTTCAGGGCTTTCTCGGTGCCTTCGAACGCACCGCCGCAAGGCAGGCGAGCCGACTGCAGGCACTGGCCGACGCCGGGGTGGCACTGGTCGGCATCGACCCGGCCATGACGCTGACCTACCGCCAGGAGTATGTGAAGGCGCTGGGCGCAGCCGCGGTGCCCCAGGTGCAGCTGCTGGCCTCTTGGCTGGTGCAGTGGCTCGCCGATGGAACGACAGCGCAGCAGGCCGCGCGGCAGCGGGTCATCGAAGACCCAGGCTATCGCTTGCTGCTGCACTGCACCGAGGCAACCCATGCGTCCGGGGCGGCGCAGGACTGGCAGCACTTGTTCGAGGCCTTAGGATTGTCGCTCGAGGTGCTGCAAAGCGGCTGTTGCGGCATGTCCGGTACCTACGGCCACGAAGCAGAGCATCGAGAGACCTCCGCGGTCATCTATGGCCAATCCTGGCGACCCCGGGTAGAGGATCCCGGCCTTCAGGGGCGCCTGCTGGCCACCGGCTACTCCTGCCGGTGCCAAGCTCGGCGATTTTCCGGGGCCGCATTGTCACATCCGCTTCAGGGGCTGCTCGCTTGTCTTGGGCCGCCAGGCGCCACCTGAGCGTTGCGCTATCGGCGCAGGCGGCCCTGCGGGTCTGACCAACGAACGCCGGGTGCAGTCGCATCCGGCGTTCACGTCACGACGTCACTTCGGGCTGCTCGGCGGCCACCTGCTGCAAAACCTCCTGGTAGTTCTCCACGCCCTGGGCGCCGGTGACCAGGTAACGGTGGTTGAACACCATGGCGGGCACTCCGCTGATGCCCTGTTGTTGCCAGAAGGCCTGGCGCTTTCGCACCGATTCGGCGCGCACGCCCGACGTAAGCACCCCCACGACCTCATCGCGATCGTAACCGAGACCTGCCGCCACATCGGCCAGCACCTCGATCCGGTGGAGGTCGCGGCGTTCGGTGAAGAAGGCGCCGAACAGGGCCTGCTTCATGCGATGGCCTTCGCCGGGGGGTTGCTCGTCGGCCCAATCGATCAACTGGTGGGCACGGAAGGTGTTCACCATGCGCATGTCATCGGTGTAGTCGAAGGTAAAGCCGAGGTCGGCGCCCATCTGGGTGAGGCGTTCCCGGGATAGGCGCGAGTCCTCGTCGCTGCGGCCAAGGGCTAGCTTGAGGCAGCCTTCCGCGGCTGACGCCCTGACAACAGCCGGCGAGAAGCGCCGATCTCACGGCAGCCTTTGATGGCCAGCCACGAAAACGCCTCCGACGGTCCTCGTCGGGGGCGTTTTCGTGGTCCCTCTCCAGTATCCGATCGATGGAGGCGGGCCTGGAACTTTAGTCCAGTAATTGAAATAAATCCTATTGTTTTCTTGAAAATGAAAAAATAGATGCTAGTTTTCATAAATATGAAGTCTTTTTCCGTTTATGTCGTTTATCGCTCGAAGATGATGGCACCGTGTCGCGGGTGTGATCTAACGGCCTGGCGGTCAGCCATTGCCTTCGGGAGCCACTCACCAAGGAGTTTTCGATGACCCAACAATCGATAACGAATGTCGAAAGCCGTCCGCCAGCGGGGCCGATTAGCCGTATCTTCGGCCAGTACGATCGCTCGCTGTTCTGGCCCGTGCTACTGATCTACACCCTGATCATGGCCTGTGCGCTGTTCTTCCCGACCATGACGGGGCAACTGCTGTCTACGACCCGGGACTTTCTGATCTTCAACTTCGGCTGGGGCTTTCTGCTGGGGATGGGCGGCGCGCTGCTGTTCTGCCTGTATCTGGTGATCAGCCCCTATGGCGACTTGAAGCTGGGGGCGGACGATGAGGTGCCGGAGTTCTCCTACGGCGCCTGGATCTCGATGCTGTTCAGCTGTGGTTTTGGCATCGGCTTCGTGTTCTTCAGCGTGGCCGAACCCCTGACCCACCTGTACCAGTCCTCTCATGTGATCGACATGGGCGCGGCCGGCGAGGCGGCAGGCGTCGCCAAGGCGGTCCAGCTCACCTTGCTGGACTGGGGCATGCACGGCTGGGCGGTGTTTGCCATCGCCGCCTGGGCGATCGCCTTTCCGGCCTACCGACTGGGGCTGCCGCTGACGGTGGCCACCGGTCTCTACGGCATTCTGGGGGAGCGCTGCAACACCAGCGTCTGGGGGCGGGTGGCCAACGCCCTGGGCATCATCGGTACCATCGGCGGCAACGCCACCATGATCGGTCTCGGCGTGGCCTCCATCAACTACGGCCTGGCGACCCTGTTCGGGCTGGATCTCGGCCCCCTCGGCCAGGCCCTGGTGATGATCGTGGTGATCGTGGCCTACGTGATTTCCGCCGCCACCGGTGTCGAGCGGGGCATCAAGGTGCTGAGCCAGGCCAACATGGTGATGGCCGGCGCCATCCTGCTGGCGCTGCTGTTCTTTGGCCATGCGCCGACACAGTACCTGCTTAACCTTGCCACACAGCAGGTCGGCGACTACTTCGGCGAGGTCTTCGCGCTGCAGTTCTGGAGCGATGCCGGCAACTTCGAACAGCGCGAATGGCTCGGCTGGTGGGTGGTGTTCTACTGGCTCTGGTACATCTCCTACATTCCCTTCTGCGGCGGATTCATCGCGCGGATTTCCCGTGGACGGACGCTGCGCGAGTTCATCGTCGGGGTCATCCTGGTGCCGATGCTGTTGGCGATCGGCTGGTTCAGCATCTGGGGAGGCTCCGCCGGCTACGTCGAGGTCACCGGTATCGCTCCCCTCTGGGAAGGCGTTCAGCAAAAGCCGGAGTCGGGGATCTATGCCCTGCTCGAGAGCATGCCGGGTGGCTGGTGGCTGAGTCTCGGGGTGCTTTTCAATATCGTCATCTTCGCGGTGACGACGTCCGACTCGGCGTCCTTCTTCGCCGCCATGCAGGTGTCCAACGGTGATGAAAACCCCAAGGTGTCGATGCGCCTGCTGTGGGGCGTGGTGATCGGTTTCACCGGCATCATGTTCCAGTTGACCGGCGGCTTCGACGCGATCAGAAGCCTCGCCATCGTGGTCGGTGCGCCCTTCTTTGTGGTCGGCATCGCCTACATGGTGTCGGTCTACCGGATGCTGAAATCGGCCAAGAAAGGCGACGTCCACAACGACAACATAGGCGTCTTCTACAGAGGCCTGGTGCCCCACAAGATCGGCCAGCAGGTGGCAAATGGCGACGCGAAGAAGGGGGATGAAGATGGAAGATAAGGAGTCAATCATGTCGCAACGCCAGCCGTTCGACCCCAGCTACGACCCGCTGAAGGACGCCTCTCCTGGCGCGGGCCGGGATTATGCGCCGAGCTACTGGTGTCATCAAGCCGGGCCGCCCCCGCAAGACGACGGCCCGGTGGGCCGCGACATGGACGTTGACGTGGTACTGATCGGTGCCGGCTTCACCGGGCTTGCCACCGCGCTCTTTCTGGCGCGGGAGTACGGCATCAAGGCGACCGTGCTGGAGGCCAACCAGATCGGCTGGGGCTGCACCAGCCGCAACGGTGGCCAAGGGCACCTTGCCTGGGGGCGCCTGAGTCGCAGCCAGTGGGTCAAGCGCTGGGGGCAGGACGTCGCCAGGCGTCTGCACGCCAACAGCCTGGAAGGCTTCGAGGTGTTCCAGTCGATGGCGGAGGATCCCGATATCGACTGCGAGCCGCAGAATCACGGCAACCTGCTGATCGCGCACAGCGCCAAGGCACTCGATGGATTGAAGGAGGAGTCGTGGCTATGCAATCGGCAGCTGGGCTACCCGACCCGGGTGCTCGGCCGTGCTGACGTGCTCGACGGCTACATCGGTGACCAGGAAGCCCAGGGCGCCATGCTGGAGCCGGTGGGGATAGCCGTCCAGCCGCTCAAGCTGGCCTACGGCTATGCCAGAGTGGCGAGGCGGCTCGGTGCGAAGATTCACACGGCAAGTCCAGTCCAGAGTTGGACCACCGAGGGCGGGGTGCATCACCTCAAGACCCCGGGCGGAGTGGTGCGCGCCCGTGCCGTGGGTATCGCCACGGCGGGATACACGAGTCCCCGGCTACACCGGGTCACGGCCTATCGCAATATGCCGATCATGGCCAACTCGGCGTGGACCCGGACCTTGACCGATGACGAGATCGAGGCCTGCGGTTTTCATTCCACCATCCTGACCACCGATACCCGCAAGCTCCGCTACTACTATCGTTTTCTGCCCGAGAAGCGCCTGCAGATCGGTACACGCAGCGCCATCAGTGGCGCAGACGCTCAGAATCCGCGCCACCTCAAGGTGGTTCACGACGCCATCGCCCGAAAATTTCCGGCAATCGCCGGCATCGAGACACCCTGGTTCTCCCATGGCTGGATGGATATCTCCCACGACATGATGCCAAGAATCGTACAGCCGGACCCGGACAACCGCATCTTCTACGCCCAGGGATACAGCGGTAATGGCGTGGCGTTTTCCGCCTACGCCTCGAAGAAGATGGCGGCGCTGATCGCAGGAGAGTCGCTGAAGGAGGCTGATTTACCGATCTTCAATTCGCCACTGCCCGGGCATCCGCTGCGGCCAATACGGCGACTGGGCCAGCGTGCGCTCTACCGATACTTCCAGGTGCTCGACAGCCTGCAATAGCCATGGAAGTGCGAGGGTACCGCTTAAGCGCCGCGTCCTTTTTACAACCACGACTCACAACGACCGCTACTCACTGCGACCAGAGCGACCCGACAGGAGCAAAGACACATGACGACGATGACCAACGACACACTCAATCGCCTCTTCGAGGCCTTCAACGCCCATGATATCGACGCAGTGATGAGCTACTTCGCCGATGATATCGTCTTCGATACCGTCGCCGGGGAACAGGCGCACGGGACCCGCATCGAGGGCCGGGACGACGTCAAGGCGGCCTTCGAGAATACCTGGGGGACGATGCCGGACGTGCAGTGGATCAACGGCAGGCACTATGTTGTCCAGGGCGGCGAACGTATCGTTTCCGAGTCGACCTTTGTCGCCACCCGGCCCGACGGCAAGCGTATCGAAGCCGATGGCGTCGACCTGTTCAGCGTGCGCGAGGGCAAGATCATCCGCAAACAGGCGTTTCGCAAGCAGCGTCCTGCATTCGATCCTCGGTGACATCCCGAACCCAGCCACACCGGCCATCGCCGCGTGGCACGGCGACGCGATAAGCGAGAGCAAGACGTGCCGGCGTTTCGCGCGGCGGTGCTCGATCCCGACCGACCGTCTGGTAGTCTAGGGGCACGTAAACGATGACGGAAAGCGCAATGGCCAGGACGAAGGACGCCAGCAACGAGGCAAGTGACGGGCAGGATGCTTTGCGGCTCGGTCAGCAGATCCGTGATCTGCGCAAGTCACGCCAGATGACGCTGGCCGAGCTGGCCCAGCGGGTGAACCGCTCGGTGGGGTATCTGAGCCAGGTCGAGCGAGGCGCGTCGTCGCTGCCCATCGGGGTGCTGCAGTCGATCAGCGAGGCCCTGGGGGTGCGGGTGAGCTGGTTCTTCGAGGCCGACAACGACGTACCCGAGCACGAGCGCGATGTCATCGTGCGTGCGCCCGGGCGCCGGGCCATGGAATTCTCCGGCATCGGCGTCCGGGAAGAACTGCTGTCACCACGCCTCAGCGGCCAGTTGATTCTGATCATGACGCGGTTGGAACCGGGCGGCACAGGCGGTGAGGTGCCCCGGCAACGCAAGGGCGAGGAGGCCGGCTACGTGGAGGCCGGGCAACTCGAGCTGACCATCGGCGATCGGCGCCACTGGCTCGACGCAGGCGACAGCTTCTCCATCACCGGTGATCAACCCCACCTTATCCGCAATCCGGGAGATACCGAGACCCGGGTCGTCTGGGTGATGACCGGGGTCGACTACTGAGGCGCCCGGAGCTGTCTCCGGGCGCTCTTTTCGGGCGTTGTTTCCGGTTGTCGGCGACGGGTTCAGGCGGGTAGCCGGTTCACCGGCCACAGCACCTTCTCGCCTGAGGCGAAGCGTACCGCTTCCTCGGCCACCTTGCGCTTGAGCTCCTGCGCTGCGTCCTCGGAATACCAGGCCATGTGCGGTGTGATCAGGCAGTTGTCGATACCACGCAACGGACTATCGGTCGGCAGCGGTTCCTGCTCGGTGGTATCCAGGGCGGCGCCGGCAAGCCTGCCCTCCATCAACGCCCGGGCCAGCGCCGTTTCATCGATGATGCCCCCGCGGGAGGTATTGATCAGATAGGCCGAGTCCTTCATCCGGTCCAGCGCGGCGGCGTCCACCAGATGGCGGGTTTGCTCGGTCAGGGGGCAGAACAGCCCGATCACGTCGGCCTCTGCGAAAAGGGCGTCGAGTTCCAGGCAGCGAATCCCGTCGGTACCGTCGTCGGCGTTGGGCTGGTGATAGCGGTCGTGGGCGATGACGTTGAAACCAAGTGCCGCCATCTTGCGGGCGTAGAGCCGGCCGATGCGACCAAGCCCCACCACGCCCGCTGTCATCCTGGTCTGACGACGGATCGGGATGGCCTCGGCGTATTCCCAGCGCCCGTCCTGGCAGCCGGCATTCATCGGCACCAGCTTGCGAATCAGCGCGAGACTCAGCGCCAGGGCGTGATCGGAGACCTCGTGCATGCCGTAGTCCGGGACGTTGCAGACCTGAACCCCGGCGGCGCTGGCGGCCTCGAGCTCGACATTATTGACCCCGACCCCGTAGCGCACGATCTGCTTGAGATCGGGCAGGGCGTCGAATACCCGGCGAGTGAAGGGCGCGTACTGGTTCAGCGCGATTTCGACGCCTGCGAGCTGCTCGATCAGCTCATCCTCGCTCGTGCAGCGGAGCAGGGGGGCTGCGAAGCCTGCACGGTCGAGGATCTCGGTTTCCACATCGTGGTTGGCGTGATCGAGGTCGGTAAAGACGATGTTCATGCAGGTCTCCTGTCAGCGGCCGAGGTAGCCGCCATCGACGGGCAGGGTGACGCCGTGGACATAGTCCGAAGCGGGGGAGGCCAGGAATAGCAGCGGGCCTTTCATGTCGTCGCCGTTGCCCCAGCGCCCGGCGGGAATGCGTGCGGTGATCTCGGCGTTGCGGCCTTCGTCGGCCAGCAGGGCGGTATTCATGTCGGTGGCCATGTAGCCGGGAGCGATGGCGTTGACGTTGATGCCCCGCCCCGCCCATTCGTTGGCCAGGGCCTTGGTCAGCTGCATCACGCCACCCTTGCTGGCGGCGTAGGCCGGTACCGTCATGCCGCCGAAGAACGACAGCAGCGAGGCGATATTGATGATCTTGCCCTGGCCGTCGGACCCTTCGATGTCACGCTCGAGCATGCGCTGGGCGGCGAGCTGGCAGAGCTCGAACACCGCCGTCAGGTTGACCTCGACCACCGCCTCCCAGTCCTCCAGGGGGAAGTGTTCGGAGGGATGGCGGCGCTGGACACCGGCGGCGTTGACCAGGATGTCGAGGTCGCCGCCGAGCTTGGCGAGAGCCGCATCGAAGCCGTCGTTGCGCTGCTGACGGCTAGACAGGTCGACGACCACGCCATGACAGGCACTGTCCGACGTGGACAGGCGTGAGGCGACATCGAAGACCTTGTCCGACGAGCCCAGGATGACGACTTCGGCGCCTGCGTCGAGCAGGGCTTCGGCCATGCCGAGCCCGAGCCCCCGCGTCCCGCCGGTGACGATGGCCTTGCGGCCTTGTAGTTCAAAGAGCTTCATGATTGGCAGTCCACCAGTACCTTGACGGTGTTGAGGGATGGCGTGGCGATCATCTCGAAGACGCCGGCGGCGTCGGATAGCGGCACGACCTGGGTGATGGTCTGGCGCAGTTCATCGGCCAGGGTGTCGGCGAGCGCGAGGGCGTCGCCGAACTCCTTGTGGGTGTAGACCCGGGAGCCGATCAGGGTCAGCTCCTTGAAGTTTACGTCGATCAGGTTGACCGCGTGGGCCGACTTGTGGGTAGCGGTCAGGCAGATGGTGCCACCGACGCGCACCACGCGGGTCATTTCCAGCGCGGCGCTCTCGACGCCTGAACACTCGAACACGGCATCGGCGCCGTCGCCACCGGTGACGCTGGCGACCCGGTCGACCAGACTCTCGCTGCGCGCGTCCACGGTATCGAAGCCAAGCTGGCGGCACAGCCCCAGGCGGCCCTCGTCGACGTCGGAGACGATCACTCGAGACGCACCTGCGTGGCGCAGCACGATGGCGGTCAGCAGGCCGATGGGGCCGGCGCCCATGACCACCGCGCTGTCGAGCAGCGCAAAGCGTGCCTGATGCAGGGTCCTTACCACCACCGCGAGGGGTTCCACCAGTGCCGCCACGTCATCGGACAGGCTGTCCGGTACCTTGAACAGGACGCTTTCGTCGATCCATTGATGGTCGGTCATGCCGCCGTCGCGATCGATGCCGATCAGGCGCAGGTTGGCGCAGACGTGGGGGGTGCCGTTACGACAGGGGTGGCAGTCGCCGCAGGAGATCAACGGGTAGGCCACCACCCGGTCGCCCAGCGCGAACGCCGAGCCTTCCGGGGCCTGCTCCACGCGTCCGACGAATTCGTGCCCCAGCACCAGCGGTGCCTGGGCGCGGGGGTGCTTGCCCGAATATATGCCGATGTCGGTGCCACAGACGCCGCAGTAGAGCATGCGAACCTTGACCGCGCCGGCCCGCTCGGCGGGCTCCGGGACCTCGGTGACCTCGACCTGCCTGGGGCCAGTGTAGACCAGTGCTTCCATGATGGGATTCCTCGTGTCGTTGGGGCGTTGCGACGATTGTCGGCTCAGGCGCTGTGTGGCTGACGCCGGGCACTGTCGCCGTTGCTGTTGTCCTTGCTGTTGTCGATGGTCAGCCTGGCGTTGCCGGTGCGATGGGGGGCGAGCCGGTCGCGATCGAATTCGACGCCGATGCCGGGGCTGTCCGGGGCCACCGCGTGGCCCTGGTCGAGGACCAGGGGGCGGCGGGTGTACTGGTCGATGGGGAAAGAGTGGATCTCCATCCAGCCGGCGTTGGGCTGGGCCGACACCAGGCTGACGTGCAACTCCTGCATGCCGTGGCTGCAGATGGGCAGGCCATATTCCCGGCTCTGGCGGGCAACATCGAGCCAGCCGCTGATGCCGCCGCAGTTCGAGGCATCCGGCTGGATGAAGGACAGCCGAGCCTGATCGAAGGCGTAGCCGAACTCGTGAGAAGTGTGCAGGTTTTCCCCCATGGCCAGCGCCATGCCGGTCGCCTCGGCGATGCGGGCATAGCCCTGGTAGTCGTCAGGAACCGTGGGTTCCTCGAACCAGGTGATGTCGTACGGGGCAAAGGCCTTGGCGGCGTCGATGGCGCCATCGACGCTAAGCGCGTAGTTGGCATCGACCATGAAGGGGCGCTCGGGGCCGATCAGTTCGCGTACCCGTGCCACGCGCTCGACATCGTCGGCAAGCGTCGGGCGGCCGACCTTGATCTTGACCGCCGCGGCGCCCTGGTCGAGGTAGCCCTGGACATTGGCGAGCAGACGCTCGAGGGAGAAGTTGAGGTCGATGCCGCCGAAGTAGGCACGGCACTGGCGGGCCTGGCCGCCGGCCATCTGCCACAGTGGCTGTCCCAGGCGATGGCCCCGGAGGTCCCACAGCGCGATATCCAGCGCCGAGATGGCGAAGGCGGCGATACCACCGCGGCCTACGTAGTGGATGTGCCACAGCATCTCCTGATAGCGACCCGCGATGTCGGCGCCGTCCCGCCCCAGCAGCATCGGTGCGAGGTCGTGCTCGAGCAGCGCCAGAATGGCCTGTCCGCCACGCCCCCCGGTGTAGGTGTAGCCGGTGCCGCTGAGGCCATCTGCGGTGGTGACGGTGGCGGTCACGATCTCGAATTCCGTGTGCACGCCATGCTTGGCGTCGCCCATGGGCTCGCTCAGGGGCACGCGGTAGAGGTCGAGTTCGATGGAGGTGATCGTCGACATGAGGGGGTTATCCTGTGTTGCGTGTGCGCGTGATCTGCACCTGGATCGCGATCACGACGAAGAGAAAGGCGCCGCGGATGACCATCTGCCAGTAGGCGCTGAGATTGAAGGTGCCGAGGCCGTTCTCGAAGTTCAGAAGGTTGAAGATCAGGCCGAGCATCAGGGCACCGATCAACGTCGCCACCAGCGACCCCTTGCCACCGGTCAAGAGGGTGCCACCGACGACGACGGCGGCGATGGCGGTCAGCTCCCAGCCGAGGCCTTCCAGTGGCTGTCCGGCGCCGAAGCCCGAGGCCAGAAAGACCCCGGCGAGACCGGCGCAGCCGCCACTGATCAGGTAGGCCAGCGTCTTGGCCTTGCGTGCGGGAAGGCCCATCAGGTGAGCAGCCTCCTCGTTGTCGCCCACCGCGAGCATGGTGCGTCCAATGGGGCGCTGCTCCAGCAGCCACCACAGGCCGGCACCCACCACCAGGGTGATGGCAAAGCTCCAGGGCAGCAGGCCGCCGATCGACTCCATGCCCAGCCGGGTAAAGCCGCTGCCCCAGTCCACCGGCACCGTCTGGTTGCCGCTGATGATCAGGGCGGCACCCTTGGCCGCCAGCAGGCTCGCCAGGGTGGCGATGAAGGGAGGGATATGCAGGCGCGTGATCATCACGGCATTGACCAGTCCCGCCGCCAGCCCGGTGGCGAGCCCCGCCAGCAGCGCCGGGACGAGGCCGTAAGGGCTGGCATAGGCGGCGGTGACCGAGGACAGTGCGGCCACCGTACCGACCGACAGGTCGATGCCACCGGTGATGATCACCAGGCACATGCCCAGACTGATCAGCACGAACATGGCGTTGTAGTTGAGAAAGGACGACAAGTTGTAGGCGCTGCCGAAGTTGTCGTAGCGGATCAGGCCGAGGCAGACCAGCACCAGCAGGATCACGCAGACCCCGGTGGCCTGGCCATTGTCGGTAAGGCGCTGGCGCCAGGAGACGGTGGTCATGTCAGTGGACTCCTCTGGGCGTCTGGAGGTAAACCGCCAGCACGATGATGGCGGCCTTCACCACCAGCGCCACCTCGTCGGCGACACCGTTGGCGAGCAGGGTGTAGCGCACCAGTTGAATGATCGCGGCGCCGAGGATCACCCCGGCGATGGGGGCCTTGCCCCCCTTGAGCAGGGCGCCACCGACGACCGCCGCGGCGATGGCGTCTAGCTCCATCAGGTTGCCGTTCTTGGCCGCGTCCGAGGCGGAATTGATGGCGACGGTGATCAGCCCGGCGAGGCCGGCGAGCAGGGCGCAGCTGGTGTAGGCCGCGAGCTTGACGCGGGTCACCGGGACACCGGCCATGCGCGCCGCCTGCGGGTTGCCGCCGGTGGCCAGTAGATAGCGTCCGTAGCGGGTGCGAGCGATGACCCAGGCCACCACCAGGGCGATGACCACCACCAGCCAGCCCTGGAAGGGCAGGCCGAGCAGCCGGCCCGAGCCGAGGAACTCGAAGGCGGGGTTGTCGAAGGTCTGCAGGTTGCCGTTGGTCAACACCTGGGCCAGGCCTCGTCCGGAGATGAACAGCACCAGGGTGGCGATGATCGGCTGCACGCCGAAGCGGCTGACCAGCACGCCGTTGAACAGTCCGCAGGCCACGGCGATGGCCAGCGCCACGACAATCGCCACCAGGGTCATCGCCAGCGGCGCCTGCTGGCCGAACTCCGACAGGAAGATCAGCGGCGCCAGGGCGCCGGCCAGGGCCATCACGGCGCCCACCGAGAGATCGATGCCGCCGGTGGCGATGACCAGGGTCATGCCGATGGCGACGATGGCGATGGTCGAAACCTGAGAGATGTTGACCGACAGCGTCTGCCACTCGAGAAAGTTGGGGGTTATCAGGGCGTTGAACAGGATCAGCGCCAGCAGGGCGACGAGCAGGGCAAGGCTGCGCGAATTCACCGGCATGGCTCGGCGCCGTCGGGGACCGGCCGGCCGAGCGGTCGCCTGGCTGGATGAGCGGAGCGACGTCATGGTGCTGTCTCCTGGTGGTCGGGGGCGGGCGTGGGCGGCGGGCCATCGATGGGGGATGTACCGTCGCTGTGGCCGTGTTGGGCGGTGGCGATGGCGGTGACCAGGGTGTCTTCGCTGAGCCCGGGGTTGTCGAGTACCCGGGTCGAATGGCCTTCGTGCATGATCACCACTCGCTGGGCGCCCTCGGCGAGTTCCTCGAACTCCGAACTGATCATCAGTACCGCGCCGCCCTCGGCCTGATAGTCCTGAACGATACGCTGGATCTCCCGCTTGGCGCCGATGTCGACGCCCCGGGTCGGCTCGTCCAGGATCAGCAGCCGCGGCTGGGTCGCCAGCCAGCGTGCCAGCAGCACCTTCTGCTGATTGCCGCCGGACAGCTGTCCGATGGGCTGTTCCATGGAGGCGGTCTTGATCTGCAGTGCCTCGATGAAGTGCTCGGCCAGTTCGCGTTCGCGTCGCCGCTGAATGACGCCGCGACGACTGAGCGAGCCGAGCATGGGCAGGGTCATGTTCTCACGCACGCTCATTTCCGGGATGATGCCTTCGACCTTGCGATCTTCGCTGAGCAGCGCCACCCCTGCGGCGATGGCGTCGCGGGTATGGCGGGGGGCGAAGGGCTGGCCGGCCAGGCGCATGGAGCCGCTGGTGGGCCGGTCGAGCCCGAACAGGGCGCGCGCAAGCTCACTGCGCCCGGCGCCGAGCAACCCGCCAAGGCCCACCATCTCGCCCTGGCGGACCTCCAGCGAGGCCCGGCGCAGCCCCTTGTCGGTGGCCAGTGCCTCGATCTCGAGCAGCGTTTCGTCGGCGGCGACCTCGAGCTCGCGAAAGCTGGTGGTGCCGCTGGCCTGGATGTCCGAGGCTGCCCGGCCGAGCATGGAAGCCACCAGTTCCAGTCGCGGCGTGTCGCTGAGGGTGCGTTGTTCCACCGTGGCGCCGTTGCGCATGATGGTGGCGCAGTCGCACACGGCGTAGAGTTCCTCGAGAAAGTGCGAGACGAACAATACCGAGGTGCCCTGGGACTTGAGCAGCCGGATGACCTCGAACAGCCGCTGTACTTCGCGTTCATCCAGTGAGCTGGTTGGTTCGTCCATAATCACCAGCCTGACCCGCTGGGATACCGCCCGGCCGATGGCCACCAGCTGCTGGATGGCGGTGGAGTACTCGTTGAGCGGGCGGCGAACGTCGATATCCAGGCCCAGTTCCTCGAGTACCGAGCGGGCCCGTCGGTGGGCCTGGGCCCAGTCGATCCCGCCCCACCAGTGGAGTGGCTCGAACCCCATCATCATGTTCTCGGTGACCGAGCGCAGCGGCACCAGATTGAGCTCCTGGTAGATGGTGGCGACGCCCGCCTGCTGTGCCCTGCGTGGGCCGGAGAAGGTCACCGGCTTACCGTCGAGGAGGATCTTGCCGCTGGTGGGCGTGTAGACGCCGGTCAGGACCTTGATCAGGGTGGACTTGCCCGCCCCGTTCTGGCCGATCAGGGCGTGAACTTCACCTGGCGCGATCCTGAGGGAGGCGCCGTCGAGGGCGACGGTGCCTCCAAACCGCTTGTGGATGTCGCGCATGTCGATAAGCGCTGTCATGGCGTGGGTACCTGGTGTCGGTGGGCAGGCGCGGATCAATAGGCGTCGTCGATATGCTCGGCGGCGTTGGCGCGAGTGAAGACGCGGTCCTCGACACGCACCCAGGGCTCGATGGTGTCGCCGGCGGCGTAGCGGTTGAGCACGTCGCAGGCCATGGGGCCAAAGCGTGGTGATGACTCCACACTGACCCCAAGCTTGCCGTCGAGGATCGCCTGGAGGGCGTCACGGGTGCCGTCGATGGAGACCAGCAGCACGTCCTCGCCAGGTGTGCGCCCGGCCAGTTCCAGCGCCTGGATGGCACCGATGATCATCTCGTCATTGTGGGCGTAGACCACGTTGACCTCAGGGTGGGCCTGGAGCAGCGTCTCCATCACCTGGCGGCCGGTATCGCGGGCGAAGTCGCCGGACTGGGAGGCGATGATCTCCATGTTGTCCTGTTCGGCGATGACGGCATCGAACCCTTCCTTGCGATCGTTGGCCGAGGAGGCGCCGGTGGTGCCTTCCAGCTCGATGATGTGGGCCTGTTCGCCATCGAAGTTGTCGAGCAACCACTGGGCAGCGATACGCCCCTGCTCGACGAAGTCGGAGCCGAGGAAGCTGACATAGTGCTCGCCGGCCCTGGCGACCTCGTCATCGACGATACGGTCGACCAGGAACACCGGGATGCCAGCGGCACGGGCCTTCATTACCGCCGGGATCAGCGCCTTTTCCTCTCGCGGTGGCAGGAAGATGGCGTCGACGCCCTGGGCGATCATGCTGTCCACGTCGGCGACCTGCTTGGCGGCGGAGCCGGCGGCGTCGGTGACCGTCAGCTGCCAGTGGCACTCAGGCGCGATATCGCGAAACGACTGGGTCTCGGCGATACGCCAGGGGTTGTTGCTCTCCATCTGTGCGAAGCCAACGCGATAGCTGTCCTTTTCTTCCAGCGGCGGCAATTGCTGTGCCCAGCCGGGAGTGGCGGACAGCGCCAGCAGGGCGGCGGTGGCAAGCCCGGCCAGGCGGCGGGGGCGGGCATGATGGGCTCGGGCGTGACGGGCCTGGTGGTGGTTGATCGAAGACATCGTGGACTCCTGGGCTGTTGTGCTTGTTGTCGAGGGAGAGCCGCAGCGGCGGCGCTCCGTCCTGCGGGGAGGGGGCGTTCAGTCGCCCCAGTTGACGTACATCGTCTGTTTCTTGAAGTAGGCGGAAAAACCGTACTTGCCGTCCTCGCCGCCGACGCCGGAGTGGCCCCAGCCGGAGTGATAGGCGTGGACCTGCTCGCCGTTGGCGCGGTTGAAGTAGATCTCACCGAAGCGCAACTCCGAAGGCAGCCGCATCATCCGCTTGAGGTCGCGGGTGAAGACATAGGCGGAGAGTCCGTAGGCGGTGTCGTTGGCAAAGCTCAGTGCCTGCTCGAAGTCGTCGACGCGCTGGATCGGCACCACGGGTCCGAACACCTCGTCGTCGATCAACGGCGAGCGATTGTCCCGGGTCTCGACGATGGTGGGGGCGATCCAGTAGCCCTTGGCGTAGTCGCCGGTGTCGAGCGGGCCGCCTTCGAGCAGCACCCGATCGCCCTGGGCGATGCCGCGCTGGACCATGGAGGCGACCTTGTCGCGCTCGGCCCGGCTGACCTTGGGTCCCATGTCGGGATCGTCCAGCGGGTCGCCGATGGTCAGCTCGCGCGAGGCGGCGATGAACTTTTCGGTAAACTCGTCGGCGATCTGCCGATGCAGGTAGATGCGCTCGCTGCAGGTGCAGATCTGGCCGCAGTTGGTATAGCGCGCGGTGACGGCGGCCTTGACTGCGGCGTCGACGTCGGCATCCTCCATCACGATGAAGGGTGCCTTGCCGCCCAACTCCAGGCGCACGATCTTGAGTTCCTCGGCCGCGCTGCGAAATATCTGGCGCCCAGCCCGGGTGCTGCCGGTCATGGTGATCAGGTCGGTACCGGGGTGCTCCACCAGCGCCTGACCCACCACCGGGCCCTGGCCGGTCACCACGTTGAATACCCCCGGCGGAAATCCGGCACGCTCGGACAGTGCTGCCAGGTATAGCCCGGCGTAGGGGGTAATCTCGTGACCCAGCAGGATGAAGGTGTTGCCCGCGACCAGCGCGGGGCCGGCCTTGCGCGTGGCCAGGGCTGCCGGGTAGTTCCAGGCGGTCAGGCCGGCGACCACGCCCAGCGGCAGCGAGCGAATCTGGATTTCCTCGTTGGCATTGTCCGAAGGCAGGATATCGCCTTCGATGCGTCTGGCCCATTGGGCGCTGTAACGCAGAAACTCGCTGCAGGCACCGACCTCACCACGGGCCTGGGACAAGGGTTTGCCCTGTTCCAGGGCAATCAGGCGGGCAAAGGGTTCGAGGTGGCGGTCGATCTCCTCGGCCCACCGGGCCAGCAGCTTTCCGCGTTCGCTGGCCGGCCGCCTGGCCCAGCCGTGCTGCGCCTTTGTGGCCGCGGCAACGGCGGCGTCCACCGTTGCCGCATCACCGGCGGGCACATGGCCCAGCAGGGCTTCGCTGGCCGGGTTGTCCACGTCGATCGAATGGGTGCCGGCATGACTGAACCAGTTGCCATCGACCCACATGCGGCCTTCCAGGGGGGTGGCACCGAACTGTTGGAAATCCATGGGCTATCCTCTTTTGGTACGACCATATGTTGTTGGTGTTCGGAGAGACTAGCAAGGCGACAAGACTAAGACTATTGTCTATAAGATACATAAGTTATTGAAATAAAAGATTTTTAAATCTATTGTTGGCAGTATTAGCCATTGGTTGTAGTTGAAGGTCGGAAATTTTGAGCTTAGTTTGGTACGACGATAAACGAGGTGTTGTATGAGCGGACGCAGTGCAGACTCGATCACTCTGGATATTGAGCGCTCCATCGCCGCCGGCGAGCTGGAGGAAGGACGTCCGCTGCCCGCCGAGCGGGCGCTGATGGAGCAGTACGGTGCCAGTCGCACCGTGATCCGCGAGGCGATCACCGCGCTGACCGCCAAGGGATTCTTGAAGAGTCGACCGCGCTATCGGCCGATCGTATGTCGCCCGGACGCGAGTTCGGCGATGCAGGCGGCAGGCGGGGTGATCAAGCACCTGCTCGACAACTCCCGTGGCGTGCATGACCTGTACCAGGTACGGGTGTTGTTCGAGCGGGTGTTGGTGCGGGACGCGGCCACCGGGGCAGGCAGAGACGACCTCAAGCGGTTGAAGGATGCGCTGGACGACAACCAGGCGGCAATCGGTGATTCCGAGCGTTTCTATGCCACCGACGTGGCCTTCCACCGGGTGCTCTACACCATTTCCGGCAACCCGGCCTATCCGTCCATTCACGCTGGCTTCGTCGAGTGGCTGGCGCCCCAGTGGAGCCGGATGCCGCGAAGCGAGCAGCGCAATGGTGACAACTTTCGGGCCCACGAGGCGATCTACGAGGCCATCCTGATGCGCGATCCTGACGCCGCAGAACGCGCCCTGGTCGAGCACCTCGAGGCCTCATGGGAGTTCGTGCGCAGCACCTTCTTTGCAGGAGAACACGAGTGAACGACGTTGATCATATTGTTGTCGGGGGCGGGGCGGCTGGCTGCGTGGCGGCCGCTCGCCTGGTGCGCGAGCACGGTGGCAGGGTGCTGCTGCTGGAGGCGGGGTCATCTCACCATCATCCGCTGCTCGACATGCCCCCGGGCATCTTCAAGATGATCAATGGCTCGAAGTTCATGCGCTACCACCAGACCGAACCTCAGGCCCATCTGGGCGGTCGGGTCCACGACATTCCCCAAGGCCACGTGCTCGGCGGCGGGACCTCGGTCAATGCCCAGGTCTATATGCGCGGGCGCCCCGAGGATTATGACGACTGGGATCGGCGACTCGCCGGTAATGCGGCAGGAGCGGACTGGTCCTGGCAGGCGGTGGTCGGGCACTTTCGACGGATGGAAGACAACGATCGCCTCGTCAACGAGCTCCACGGACGTGGCGGGCCGCTCAAGGTCTCCGATCCCGGGCATGTCGATGTGGCCTCGCGCTGGTTTATCCAGGCCACCCAGGCGGCGGGACTTGCCTACAACGGCGACTTCAATGGCGAACGCCAGGCCGGGGTAGGCTTCTACCAGTTCATGAATCGTGCGGGCAAGCGCTGTTCTGCCGCTTACGCCTACGTGGAACCGCTGCGCGATCATCCGGGCCTTCGGGTGGAACTCGACTGCGATGTCCAACGGGTGTTGGTGGAGGACGGTCGAGCGGTGGGCGTCGAGTACCGCGATCGCAAGGGCAGGCCGCACCAGGTCCGTGCCAAGGGTGAGGTAGTCCTGGCGGCGGGCGCGCTTGTCACTCCCAAGCTGCTGATGCTCTCCGGCATCGGGCCGGCCGAGCAGCTGGCCGAGCACGGCCTCGAGGTGAAGGTCGATCTGCCGGGTGTGGGGAAAAATTTGATCGACCACCCCGAGGTGCCGATCACCGCCTACGCCAGGACCCCTTGTGGCTATTATCGCCAGGGAGTCGGCTGGCGGATGCTCGCCAACGGCCTGCAGTTCAAGCTGTTCGGCAGTGGCCCCGTGACCTCTGCCGGGGTGGAGGCAGGCGCCTTCGTCAACCCTACCGATCCCCAGGCGTTGCCGACTATCCAGGCCTTCTGCGTGCCCATCGTCTACCTGGACCGGGATACCAGGGACGCCCTGAAGGACGACTACGGCCTGACAGTGACCACCGTGGTGGTCAAGCCCAAGGCCAGGGGGAGTGTCCGACTGCGTTCGGCCGATCCCGGCGACATGCCGCTGGTATCGCCCAATCTGCTCGGCCATCCGGATGACATGCAGGCGATGGTGGACGGGCAGAGGTTCTTCCTGAGGGCCTTCGAACAGTCACCGCTCAAGGAAAACCTGCACGGTGTGGCCTTGCCGTTCGCCGGTAGCGGTGCCAGCGACGATGAGCTGCTCGAGCACTGCCGGCGCTTCGTCAAGACCAACTACCACCCGGCGGGGAGCGCCGCCATGGGCGCGGATGACGATCCCATGGCGGTGCTGGACGCGCGCCTGCGCGTGCGCGGGGTGCGCGGGCTCAGGGTCTGCGACATGTCCGCGGTTCCCGATATTCCCGCCGGCAACACCACCGCACCGGCGATGATGCTGGGCAGCCGCTGCGCCGACTTCATTGGCGAGGAGGCCGCGCTAGGCGCCGATGCCCTGGCCGTTGAGGCCGCCGGCACGACTGCCGCCAAGGCACCCGGGGCCGCGGTGAAGTGATGTCCGTGAACTGATTTCCATCACCGGCAGGTCTCGGCGTGGTCGGCGCGATGCGTCGGCTCGTGGGCGGCGCTCGGCCTGTCATCACTCTCTGTCAGTACCAACAACACGCTCCGTACCAATGATCGACTACCTACAGCAACAATGAAAAGGGAACCCCTCATGACACGTTTTTCCCCCCTTCGACTGACCCTGAGCATAGGCCTTGCCACCGCTGCTTCCATGGCGCAGGCCGCCGAGACCGTCCAGTGGGCCCACGTGTACGAACCTTCCGAGGCTTACCACCACTGGGCCGAGTGGGGTGCCGAACAGATCGCCGAGCGTACCGATGGCCGCTACGAGGTAGAGGTGTTCCCCGCCTCGACCCTGGGCAAGGAGGTCGAGATCAATCAGGGGCTGGTACTGGGTACCGTCGACATCATCTACACCGGGCAGAGCTTCGCCGCCCAGACCTACGGCTCCCTGGCGCTGTCCGATGCCCCCTTCGTGTTCCGTGACTACGAGCACTGGAAGGCTTACGCCGACAGCGATCTATTGGCGGAATTCGCCGACGGTTACCGCCAGGCCTCCGGAGGCAACGTCATCCTGGGCGACTGTTACTACGGCCAGCGCCACGTGACATCCAATACCCCCATCGTCGAGCCCGCCGACATGGAAGGCCTGAAGATCCGGGTGCCCAATGCGCCCATCTACAGCCTGTTCCCCCGTGCCGTCGGTGCCCAGCCGACGCCGGTGGCCTTCTCCGAGGTCTATCTGGCGTTGCAGCAGGGGGTGGTGGATGCCCAGGAAAATCCCTTGCCGACGATCCGCGCCAAGAAGTTCTACGAGGTCCAGGACTATATCAACCTGACCGGCCATGTGACCGGCTCCAACCTGATCGTTGCCGGTGGTCCCTTCTTCAACGGCCTGTCCGAAGAAGACCAGCAGATCTTCCGCGAGGTGCTTGGTGAAGTGGCCAGGAACGTCTCCGATGACGTGCGCGAGCAGGAGCTGGCCTCCATCGACTGGTTCAAAGAGCAGGGCGTGGAGGTGCTGGAGGTCGAGCGCGAGGCCTTCCGCGAGAAGACGTTGCCGGTGCTCAACGGTGACGAGGCGACCTGGACCCAGGAACAATTCGATCGCTTGCAGGCGCTTTGACGCCTCGGGAAGGATTCTATGAACCACACTGACAGCGAGGCACTTGGCCCCTCACGGGCATCCCGAGAGGATGCCCGTGAGGGGCCGCGAGACTCGGATATCGAGTTTGACGACGAGGGCCCGACCTTTGCCTGGCGCGGTATCGGGCTGGAGGATGCTCTCACCTTGATGGTCTTCTGGACCATGGCGGCGGTGGTATTCGCCCAGTTCTTCAGCCGCTATGTGCTCGGCTCGCCGCTGGGCTGGACCGAGGAGGTCGCCCGCTACCTGCTGATCTGCGTCGGCTTTCTGGCGGCCACCGTGGGGGTGCGCAAGCGCAGCCACATTCGTCTTGAACTGTTGTATCGCTACCTTCCCTTGCGCGCATCGGCGGCGATGATCTGGCTTGTCGACCTCGGCCAGCTCGTCTATTTCGTGCTGCTGGGCTGGGTCACCTGGAAGATCCTGCCGCTGATGAGCGCCCAGAAGATGACCTCGATGGCGGTAGGCATGGACACGCTCTACAGCGTGGTGCTGTTGAGCATCGCCATCATGGTCGTGCGACAGGCCTGGCAGCTGGTGCGAGCGAGCGGCCCGAAGCAGTGGCTGGCGGCGCACCGATGTGACATCACAGACGAGGAGGCATCATGACGCTATTGGTCCTGTTCGGCGGCCTGCTGCTGATGCTGGTGATGGGCTTCCCGGTGATGGTGGCGCTTGGCGCCTCGTCGCTGGCGGCGATCCTGGTTGATGGGAGTGTCCCGGATTTCATCGTGCTGCACCGCATGGTCGGCGGCATGGACAGCTTCCCGCTGCTGTCGATTCCATTCTTTGTACTGGCCGGTGCGCTGATGAACTCGGCCGGCATCACCAGCCGAATCTTCGACTTCGCCAGGGCGTTGGTGGGCTGGATGCCGGGCGGGCTCGGCCATGTCAACGTCGGTGCCTCGGTCATCTTTGCCGGCATGTCCGGTGCTGCGGTGGCCGACGCCGGTGGTCTCGGCGCGATCGAGATCAAGGCGATGCGTCGCGCGGGCTATGATCCCGGCTTTTCGGTGGGCATCACCGCCGCCTCGTCCACCATCGGGCCGATCATTCCACCGAGCCTGCCACTGGTGATCTATGGGGTCATGGCGTCGGCCTCGATCGGTCAGCTGTTCGCGGCCGGCCTGGTGCCGGGGCTGCTGATGGCGCTGGCGCTGATGCTGATGGTGGCCTGGTACGCGGTGCGCTACCAGTATCCTCGCGACGTCGGCTTCGCGCTGGGCTGGATCGCGCAGACCTTCCGTCGCGCCTTTCTGTCGCTGTTGACCCCGGTGATCATCGTTGGCGGAATCGTGCTCGGCATCTTTACCGCAACCGAGGCCGCCATCGCCGCGGTGATCTACGCCATGGTTCTGGGCGCGGTGGTCTATCGCACCCTGACCTTCAAGCGGCTGCTGGCGGTTACCATGGAGACTATCGAGACCACCGGGATCATCATGATGATCATCGCGGCCTCATCGATCTTCTCCTGGCTGCTGACCAGTCACCACGTAGCCGAAAACTTCGCCAACTGGATGCTGGCGGTCACCTCTAATCCCACGGTCATCCTGCTGTTGATGACGTTGATCCTGTTCGTGGTGGGCTGCTTCATGGAGACCATCGCGGCGATCACCATCCTGGTGCCGATTCTGCTGCCGATCGCGGTCAACCTGGGTGTCGACCCGGTGCAGTTCGGTATCGTCATGGTGCTGAACCTGATGATCGGCCTGCTGACGCCACCAGTGGGACTGGTGCTCTACGTGCTCTCGCAGGTATCCAAGGTGCCGTTCGAGCGTTGTGCCTCGGCGACCTTGCCGTTCTTGATACCGCTTTTCATCGTGCTGATGCTGGTCACCTTCGTGCCGTCCATTTCGATGTGGCTGCCGACCTTGATCTATCGCTAGTGTTGACTCAAAGCGTCGAAACGGAACAAGGACGGTAGGGGCTACCGGCGTTCTACGACTATCCGGTGGAGTATCGGATACGGTTTCGTGCCGCTCACCCGATCGCGTCGACCTTTGCCGAGGTCCACTTGAAGAGCAAGCGCAGCAGAAGCTGCGGGCCCCGAGAGTCGATCTTGGCGATGGTATTCACGTTGCTTCAGAGCGTCGCGAAGCGCTGGAAGCGCGTTGAGGAATTTAGCAGGCTGGAGTCCGTCGTGAGTCACGTCGAGTTCTAAGATAGCGAGCCCGTCACTGATCAATTAGTCAGTCAGGGCCTCCGCCTAACTGCCAAACACCAGAGTTGACGATAACTCGCGAAGGCGGTGTCTGAGTGCAACGCGATTCAGACACCGCCTCCATGAAGTGGTCCCCGGATTTTGGACCAGGCGCTAAGCTCTGATCAGACCGACCAGGAGACCCTGATCATGAGCAGAAAACGTCGACAACACAGCGGTGAGTTCAAGGCTAAGGTCGCGCTAGCTGCCTTGAAGAGCGATCAGACCACATCAGAGCTTGCCGCCCGGTTTGGGGTTCACCCCACCCAGGTGAGCCAATGGAAGCGCGAGCTGCAGGAGAAGGCGGCCGGGCTCTTTGATGGCAAAGACGGCAAAACCGCTCAAAAGAGCCAGGAAGAGATCGATGCCCTCTACCGAGAAATCGGTAAGCTCACGGTTGAACGAGATTTTTTATCACGAGGGCTCGCTCGTTGAGCCGGGCCCAGCGTCAGGCCACGATTGAGCCCAACCGCCGAGTCAGTATCAGGCGGCAATGCCAGATGCTTGGTGTCGCTCGCTCCTCTGTCTATTCCCGCCGGCGACAGGTGAGTGCCGAAGACCTTGAGCTGATGCGACTGATTGATGAGGAATACCTGCGTACGCCCGTCTACGGATCGCGGCGTATGACGTCCTATCTTCGACGCAACGGCCACTGGGTGAATCGCAAACGTGTGCAGCGGCTGATGCGTTTGATGGGCTTGCACGCCGTATACCCGAGGCCACGAACGACCAGAGTGAATCAAGACCATCGGGTGTATCCCTATCTCCTGCGAGGGCTGGACATCAACCGACCTAACCAGGTGTGGGCCACTGATATCACGTACCTTCCAATGGCGCGGGGGTTCATGTACCTGGTGGCCATTATGGACTGGCACAGTCGTCGGGTGCTGGCCTGGCGGGTATCCAACACCCTGGACACAGACTTCTGTGTTGATGCCCTGGAGGAGGCGCTGGCAGGCCATGGAGTGCCGGAGATCTTCAACACTGATCAGGGGTGCCAGTTCACCCCCGAAGCGTTCACCGACGTCTTGCACGATCATCATGTGAAGATCAGCATGGACAGCAAGGGGTGCTATCAGGACAACATTTTCGTCGAGCGACTTTGGCGCAGCGTGAAGTACGAGAGTATCTATCTGCACGCCTTCGCCGACGGGGCGCAGTTGCGCAAGGAGCTGGCGCACTATTTCTCCTGGTACAACGCTGAACGGCCTCACCAGGGGCTTGAAGATGCGACTCCGGATGAAGTCTACTTCTCTCAACCACTGACCCAGGCAGCCTGACGCCTATGATCTACTGACCCGAGCTTAGATGACCTGTCAGGTGGTCCAACGAATGGGGTCCACTTCAATCCGTCGCCTATACCCGGCGGTGTGCATGAAGGAGCGAGTCTCATATTGTGGTTGGACCGAAACCAGGGGGAAGGTCACATCCGTACGCGCACTTCTCTCTATGGGGAGGTGAGAGCTGTCGGCTGAAGCATAAGACGCTCAGCTGACAACCTTGGGGAGGGGCGTGAGGGGGGATTTCCATTCATCACAGCTGTGCCAGCTCCAGTAGCCATCGGCAGCGCTTTGTGCACTCGCCACCCGCCGCGGCTTAGCATGATTTTTGTAATTGATTGAAAAAACACATTATTTAGAGAATTCTGTAATGGAGAATTCAGCACAAAGTCGTGCTTGATCCCTGTTGTGCAATCGATTACATTGAAGTTGCACCAGGACGCTGATCACTCACGGAGACCCGGTGTTGGCAATATGCAGTGATATCAGCCAGTTAATAATTCACAACAGGATCTGGGTGCTTTATGAAAGACATTTACGGAGATAACGTTAACGCGAGTTACGACTACGTGGTGATCGGCTCAGGATCTGCGGGTAGTGTCGTCGCATCGCGATTGGCCGAAATGCCTGATAGCAATGTGCTGCTGCTCGAAGCAGGGCCGAAGGATGACCATATCCATATTCGCATGCCCGCCGCCTTGGGGTTTCCCCTGATGAGCGAGCGCTTTAACTGGAACCTAAAGTCCGAGCAAGAAAAGGAGCTGAACAATAGGGAGATCGTCGAGGCCCGTGGCAAGGTGCTTGGAGGATCCTCGTCAATCAATGGAATGAACTGGATTCGTGGCAACCCCAGGGACTATGACAAGTGGTCGAGCCTTCCCGGCCTATCGAGCTGGAGCTATGCTGACTGCTTGCCATACTTCAAGAAAGCCGAAACGTTCGACCAAGGCGCGAATGCCTATCGTGGCGGCAGTGGTCCGATGCGAGTCCAGACCTGTGGGGCAGACAATCCGCTCTATAAGGCCTTCCTCGATGCCGGTGTTCAAGCTGGCTACGAGAGAGTCGATGACCACAACGGTTATCGACAGGAAGGCGTTCATATCACTCAGCGCAATGTCCACAACGGCCTTCGCTGGAATACGTCAAGAGCTTACATCTATTCGCAGCCGCGTAGAAAAAACTTTCAAGTCTGTGAACAATCGATTGTTACTAAAATTGAATTCGCCGAAAAACGGGCCGTAAAGATACACCTGGAGTGGAAGAATCAGCCGGTTACCATTGATGTAGGAAAGGAAGTTATCGTGTCCGCTGGCGCGATTCACTCCCCTCATATTCTCATGCTATCGGGAGTTGGTGATAAAAACGAGCTCGAGGAGCTAGGTATCCCCTGTGTCGTAAATCTTCCCGGAGTCGGAAAGGGATTGAAGGATCATGTCGCGGCTCCTGTCCAGTACCGTGCGACAAAGAATGTCTCAATATCAAGAGAGCTTACGCTATTGGGTAAGCTGAAGATCGGGGTGCTATGGACGCTTTTCAAGAAAGGGCTCGGAGCAACAAACTTTTTCGAGGTCGGTGCTTTTATAAAAACCAATGACAAGGTGGATATTCCAAACGTACAGTTTGAATTTATACCAATGCTTGGAGAGTTTCAGCATGGAAGCGTCAAGCTTGAGAATGGCTTTCAGTACTTTTTTAGCCTGATGCGGCCATCGAGTGAGGGAAGGGTCTGGTTGGCCAACAGCGACCCAAAGCAAGCACCGAAGTTTGTTTTTAATTATCTTTCGACGGAGTCAGATCGAAGAGAAGCCATAGAGGCGGTAAAAGCAATACGCAACGTTGTCTCGCAATCAGCCTGGGACGAACTTCGCGGCGAAGAGGTAATACCGGGATCAGATGTACAGACCGACGACCAAATTCTAGATGCCATTCGGGAGCTCGCCGGTACTAACTACCACCCGTGCTGCACCTGTAAAATGGGTGAGAATCCGGATAGTGTGGTCGACCAGAATGGCCTGATACATGGGTTGGATAATGTTCGTGTCGTCGATGCATCGATTATGCCGGAGATTGTGAGTGGGAACTTGAATGCTCCAATTATTATGATGGCCGAGAAGATCGCTGATGCGATTAAGAAGGTTGACCCATTAGAAAAGGAGAACGTTGAGTACTACAGGGGGGGTGTGGAAGAAGAGCTTCAGAGAGCTTGAGTGCCATGAGGTTGAATAATTATAAAGGAGATTGTTATGTACCTGACAGATGAGTTAAGAGTTTCGCGTAGGTCGACGACCGCCATATTTTTCACGAATGGCATGGTGTTGGGTATCTGGGCGACCAGTATCCCAGGCATCAGTCGTGTGCTTGGTCTTACCGATGGTCAACTGGGTACAGCGCTCAGCATGTTTGCCGTCGGCACAATCGCCATGATATTTTTGGCAGGCAGTATTGCAAATAAGTTTGGGAGTCGGGCCTCCATCGTCCTCGGTGGACTGCTGCTATCTATCTCACTTCCGACGCTTGCGCTATCGCCTTCCTATTCTGCGTTCTTCATCATCCTGTTCGTTTTCGGGATGGCCAATAGCATTATCGATATATCCATGAATACTCATGGGTCAATCATAGAATCCCAAAGCGGTCGGCCTTTTATGTCAATATTCCATTCGGCATATAGTTTCGGTGGTTTGGCAGGTGCGGGGTTGGTGTCAGTACTTTCAGCGCTTGATTTTGGAGCCGAGACAAATCTTACCGTTGCAGCAGTGTTAATGGCGAGTGTTACTCTTGTGTGCGTTAAACCGTTGCAAAAATTACGTCCCGAACAGGTGTCAACGAAAGCAAAAAATAAGATTCTCATTCGCCCGAATACCACGATCCTGATCATAGCTACGATGACCGTTCTAGCGCTTTTTACGGAAAATACGATGATCAATTGGAGTTCCAAGTTCTTGACGGATGTCGCCGATACGACTACTAGCGTCGCGGCGTTTGCTTTTGGTGGTTTCAGCTTGATGATGGCAGTCGGGCGCCTCATCGGGAACCGGTTTGTCCGCCGCCATGGACGAGATGTGGTGCTGACGGCATGTGGGATGATTACGGCTTCGGGGTGTCTGCTTGCCATGGTAGCGCCATCGCCCGTTACATCAATCGCTGGGTTTATGCTGGTTGGCCTAGGTTTGGCAAATGTGATCCCAATCTTGTACAGCGAGGCGGGTAGTGCATTTCCGAATACACCAAGTCTCGGCCTCGCCATGAATGGCACCATCGGGTACTTGGGGTTCCTCATTGGCCCGCCAATTATTGGTTATGTATCCGACCAGATAGGCCTTCAATACACGATGACTTTGCCGTTAGTAGCAATGTTGGTAGTCGGCGTTGTTGCGTATAGCGCCAAGGTTGGCTGCAAGGTGGCGAAAAAATCGACTGTTCAAACAGAAATGTAATCGTTTTCTTTCTGGGGGATGTCGAATATGAAGGATCGTCTAGCCAAAGTCTGCGCAGGTGGAGTCCACGCCAAGATCGCGGGTCAAGGACAAGCCGTCGTACTGATCTCTGGCCTCGGCGGGTTGGCGAGTTTTTGGAGCCCGGTAGCGGAACGGCTGAGCGAGAACTATCGGGTCATTAGCTTCGATCATCCTGGTGTCGGTGAAAGCGAGACAGTGGCCGAGCAGCACATCGAAAATATCGCCACTGCTGCGCTGGCAATCCTCGATGAGCTCGGTATCAGTCGAGCTCATATCGTGGGTCACTCTACCGGCAGTCTGGTGGCGCAGGCATTCGGTCTGGATTTTGCAGAAAGGACCAATAGCGTTGTATTGAGTAGTGGCTGGGGCATTGCTGATCAACGCTTTAACGACCTGTTCCAACTTCGAAAAACAGTTCTTCAGACATTAGGTTACGCGCAATACCGGATGCTCGGGAATCTGCTGGCCTACCCATCCAAGGAGTACAACGAGATGGAATTCCCGCCGCCTAAGGAAAAGTCAGCTCTCGCCACGCTGATGGCTGAACGAATCGACATGCTGCTGAGCTATTCGAGGTTCACGAGCCTAGGAGAGATCGCTTCTCCGGTGCTCGTGATCGGTGCTGAGGATGACTGGATCGTGCCGTACCACCATTCGGTGGAGCTGGCGACGGCGATACCGCAGGCCCAGCTGCGGGAGTTCTCCGGTGGTCATTTCGCGCCGCAGGTCAGGCCGCAGGGCTATGCGAGATTGCTGGATGAATTTTTCACGGGTGCCACATGAACAACAGAATGGTTAAGAAAATCGCCTTTATTGGCATGGGGGCAATGGGTAAGAAGGTTGTTACCTCGTTGCAGACAAAGTTGGACGGTACACAGTTCGCCTTTCTGGAGAAACCTGAGCGTACTTCAGCTCATGGCGATGAGATTCTGGCACAGGGGTTTAAGGACATTGACGCTCTGCTGGACTGGATGCCTGACCTGGTTGTCGAATGCGCCGGACATGAGGCAGTGCGGGAGCTAGTGCCGGTTGTGATAGAGAGAGGCATCAATGTGGTCATCGCTTCTATCGGTGCTCTTAGCGATAGCTTGTTGCTTGCTAATTTGAACGCTGCGGTAGCAGCTAGTGGTGCAAAAATCACGCTCGTATCGGGAGCTATCGGCGGGTTAGATGCGCTACGAGGCGGTATGCTTTCAGCGGTGGATAGCGTGATTTATGAAGGTCGTAAACCTCCCGCTGCCTGGCTTGGCACCCCGGCAGAAGATGCGTATGACCTGATGGAGTTGACGGAAGAGACCTTGCTGTTTGAAGGGAACGCCAACGATGCAGCCCGATCCTATCCCAAGAATGCCAACGTAACGGCGGCAGTAGCATTATCGGGTATTGGGTTCGACGCAACACAGGTAAAGCTGATTGCTGATCCGAACGTAACAGAAAACTCCCACTCTCTTCATGTTTACGGAGCCTTTGGCGAGTTCTTTGTCGTATTGAAAAATAACCCGCTTCCCGAGAATCCACGCACCTCATGGCTCGCTGCGCTAAGTGTCGAAGAGGCGGTGTTGAGGGAAACTGGATCAATCGTATTCTAATATCATTGGAGATAATGATGCGTGTCAAGAACAAGGTGGTGATCGTTACAGGGGCGGGAGCTGGCATCGGTGCAGCGACCGCAGTTCGCATGGCCGAGGAGGGCGCAAAGGTTGTCGTTACGGATATTGATGAGAAGATGGCGATCTCGGTGGCGAGCGGGATTGGAGAAAATGCACTCGGTTTAAAGCTTGATGTATCGAAGGCAAGTGAAGTCGAAGAGGTTGTTTCTCAAACCGTTGCTCATTTTGGTAGTTTGGACGTGCTGGTGAATAACGCCGGGTTCGGCATTCTTGGAACCGTCGTAACCACCGAAGAGGAAGATTGGGATAGGTTGATGGATGTGGATCTGAAAGGCGTGTATCTATGCGCAAAGTACGCCATTCCTGAGATGATTCGATCTGGTGGTGGATCAATCGTCAACCTTGCTTCCACCATATCGGTGGTTGGGATCCCGGACCGAGCGGCTTATGTCGCATCGAAGGGAGGTGTGGCCGCGCTGACGCGTGCAATGGCACTTGATCATGCCAATAGCAATATTCGTGTAAATAGTGTTGCGCCCGGCGTTATTGACTCAAGCTATTACGAAGAGATGTACAAGAAAGTAGACGATCCAGTCGCCTTCCGAAAAAACCTCGAGGCGCGCTCTCCGCTCAATAAAATGGGAGAGCCGGTGGATATTGCTAACATGATACTGTTTCTGGCGTCCGACGAGTCAAAATTTGCTACGGGCGCGATGTTTACAATCGATGGCGGTTTCACCGCGGGATGATGGAATGATCCATGAACTGCGCGAATATACATTTAAGCGGCCGAAGTGGGAGGCGTATTGGGACTTGTTTAATCAGGTCTGTATGCCGATCAGGAAGAGCAATTTCGGTACCCTTGCTTGTACCTGGAAGGTGGAGCGAGGCGACCAAGTTCGCTTTCTCCACCTGTGGGAGTATGACTCTCTTGAGGTGAGACGGCAGCAGCGCGGGGCGCTCGCCAAGAACAAGGCCTGGTCCGACGAGTTTTTACCCCAGGCGACTGCGCTGATCGAGACTCAGGTATCCCGGATACTTTCCCCTGTGATGCCCGTTGCGGCTTCTGATGACGTCCACGAGGTTTATCTCACAGCGTCGTATTGTCGGGTCGGGAATGCCGCCGACGTAGCCGCTGGTATAGCGGCCAGACGCGACGACATGCTCGGAGTCTGGATGGAAGAGTTTTGTGACCCCAATCGTGTCTTATCGTTGTCGGCCCAGCCTTTGCAGGACGACAGGACGGCAGGTGGCAAGGATGCCATTCGGTATCGCGAGACTCAGTGGCTGGAGCGTTTGCCGATCCAGCGGCGCTAGCATAACTGGCGTACACCGCATCGCCGCACCAATGTTGAATTCGTAAATGAACGGGGAGTGACATGAACTGGAGTCGCGTACTGAACATGGTTGGCTGCCATGCCGAGGGTGAAGTCGGACATGTGATTACCGGAGGAATGGTCGACGTACCGGGGCACACGATCTTCGCCAAGAAGCAGTATCTACAGGAGCACCTCGATCACATTCGCAAGTTGCTCTTGTTTGAACCGCGAGGTGGGGTTGTTCACAGCGTCAACGTAGTGCTTCCCGCGACCAATCCTGAGGCCAGCTTCGGCTACGTCATCATGGAGTCAACGGAATATCCGGCGATGTCTGGATCGAACACCATTTGTGTTGCGACTGTGTTGCTGGAAACGGGCATGGTGCCGATGCACGAACCGGTGACTGAGTTGGTGTTGGAAGCGCCGGCAGGACTGATCAGGCTGCGGTGTGAATGCAGTAGCGGCAAAGTCAAGAAGGTCAGGTTTCACAATCAGCCTGCGTTCGTTCATGCACTGGATCGGCATGTTGAGGTCCCCGGTCTCGGCACGGTGACCCTGGACGTCGCCTACGGTGGAATGACCTACGCCGTAGTGGATGCATCCGCACTTGGTTTTCAGTTGGCGCCTGCAGAGGCGCGTGATCTGTGTATGGTCGGGCAGCAGATCAAGGAAGCCGCATACGAGCAGATTCCGACCTCTCACCCGGAGAATCCGGCCATTGCCGGTGTGACTCAGACGCTGTTCGCCGGGCCGCTGACACGGGATGGCGGGCAGTTGACGTCAAAAAATGCGGTGATCGTGTCTCCGGGGCGGGTCGACCGGAGTCCTTGCGGCACGGGGACGTCGGCGCGGCTCGCGGTGATGCATGCCCGAGGACAGATAGCACTGAAGGAAAACTTCGTACATGAGTCGATCATCGGTACCAGCTTCGACAGCCAGATTGAGTCGGTTGCCAAGGTTGGGGCGTTCGATGCCGTTGTGCCTAGTGTGGCGGGTCAGGCATGGATTACCAGCCTCAACCAGATCGGACTGGACCCAAGCGATCCGTTCCCGGAGGGCTACACCTTGTCTGATACCTGGCTCAAGACTCTCTGAAACCAACAACTCGTAGAGGGAGAATGACATGACTCGACACTATACACATTGGATCAACGGTCACTGGACGGACGCCAGTTACCTCGAAACGATCGAACGCCACTCACCGGCCCATGGTGAGCTCCTGGCGAGCTTCTCGGCGGGCAATGCCGAGGACGTGGACCAGGCTGTCGGCGCGGCGCTGGAGCTGTTCGAATCTCGTGACTGGAGCGGGCTGCCAGCCAGCCAAAAATCCAGGGCCCTCAATGAATGGGCAGCCCTGATCGAGCGAGACACCGAGAAACTGGCCCGGATCGAGGCTGAGGAGGTTGGCAAGCCGATCACTTTTGCGCGAGCAGAGGTTGGCGCGGCTATCGAAATGGTTCGCTATGCGGCGGCGTTGATCTGGCAAATTCCAGGCGAGGCGCATAACCATCTGGGCGAGGACAAACTTGGCCTGGTCACTCGAGAGGCGCGTGGCGTGGTCGCCATGATCGTGCCGTGGAACTTCCCCTTGGTGACGTTGTTCCAGAAGTTACCTTACGCATTGGCTGCTGGCTGCTCGGCTGTTATCAAACCGTCCGAGCTGACGTCAGGAACAGCGCTGGAAGTGGCAAAGCTCGCAGGGGAGGCGGGGTTGCCGGCGGGGTTGATAAACGTCGTTACTGGCACTGGTACTGCCGTCGGCGAGCGTTTGTCTACTCACCCTGATGTGGCGATGATCTCCTTCACGGGCTCTACCCAGGTGGGCAAGAAAATTGCCGCCAATGCCGCCAAGGACATGCGCCGTGTGTCACTCGAGCTTGGTGGTAAGGGTGCCCAGGTTGTGTTTGCCGATGCCGATCTGGAGGCGGCCCTGGATGGCGTGCTGTTTGGCACGATTCTCAACCAAGGGGAGGAGTGCGTTGCCGGTACCCGTCTACTCATTGAAGACGGTGTGGCCGACGCCTTCGTCGAGCGCCTTGTGGAGCGCGCCAGGAAGGTCGCGATCGGTATGCCCCTGGATGAAGAGTGTCAGCTAAGTTCCTTGATTCATGAAGGCCACATGCGTTCCGTGCTTGATTATATCGCTATCGGCAAGGAGGAAGGTGCGACGCTTGTGGCTGGTGGTGAGCGCATCACCGAGGGGGAATTAGGGAAAGGGTACTTTGTGGACACCACCATCTTCACCAATGTGACACCGGAGATGCGAATCTTCCGGGAGGAAATCTTTGGTCCGGTACTGACGGTTTCTACGTTCTCCTCAGTAGAGGAGGCGATCCGACTCGCTAACGATACCGAATACGGATTAGGCAATGGGCTGTGGACCAAGGATGTCGATAAGGCGATTCAGGTGTCGCAACGCCTGCGCAGCGGTACGGTATTCGTCAATACTTATCTCGAGACCGCCGTACAGATGCCGTTCGGAGGTTTCAAGCAGAGCGGTGTGGGGCGTGAGAATGGCCTCGAAGGGTTGCTCGAGTTTACCGAGCTGAAGTCGACATTTATCAAGATGGGAAAAAGAGAGCCGGTTCTTCCCAATACAGTCGATTAAAAAAAGTGTAACTTAAATTGGATTGTATATCTTCTATCAGGAGAGCTAGATGTCTAGTGAAGCTAAAGTAGATTCGATGGAGCTTGGCGATGTTCTGGTCCTGGGGCCCGATGAAGGAAAAAATTATTGGCAGCCAGTGCCAGCGAATGGGCATATATCGGTGCGTATCGCTCCAGAAAACTTGAGGATGGAGACGCCTTTTAGTATCGGCACCCAGACTATTCCGCCGAATAGCTACGTTAGAGAGCATTATCACCCGATACATGATGAGGCTTTGCATTTTATTAGTGGTGAAGGAGTCGCACGGGTCGACGGTAAGGAATACAAGGTTGAGCCTGGAGTTACCATCTTCGTAGGTAAGAATCGTCGCCATATGTTTATTAACCACGGGCCCGACGATCTGCACTGGCTGTGGTTTATTCAGCCTAATGGTCTCGAGCTCTTTTTTCGTGATGTCGGTACCGAGAAAAAAGCGGGACAGCCCGCACCTGAGCCCTTCGCACGGCCTGATAATGTGCTGGAGATCGAGAAAACAACGGCATTTGGTCCTCCGCTCGAAGACGCGCATATACCAACTTTCTAGCGTGTTGGTGCCTGCTCAGCAGGCGCCATTTTTTCCGATTATCCTCTCTCTTATCATTTCCTCCGTTATCAGGAACGGTCGCGCCATCTCGGCGTGGCCGATTCCGGATCCACTTAGGAGAACTCGGTTTCAGGCGGCGTACTGAGCCCTGTGTACTTGCTTATCAAAATCGATAGTAGATGCCATGAAGGCGGAAAGGCTACCGGTGGTTACGATGACTGGTCGATGTGTCGGTTGGTGGATTCTCGCATGATCAATTGACTTTCGACCTCTTCCGATACAATGGCCTGCCCTTTCTCCAGGAAATCGATCAGAGCCTGTGTGGCGCGCCTACCGATATCGGCTACGGGCACCGAGACCGTCGTGAGAGGTGGAGTCAGCAGGGTGGCGAAACTGATGTCGTCAAACCCTGTGACGGCTAGCTGACCTGGAACGTCTATATTCATTTCGCGACAAGCCAGTAGTACACCCAAGGCGATGAAGTCACTATTGCAGATGCAGGCAGTCACATCATCGCGCTGCTGGTAGACCTTTTTGAAGACATCGACAGCATCACTAATGACATAGTCCTGCTTGATGGTACGGACAATAGGCTCTGCTCCATGTTCGGCAGAGACATCCTCGAAGGCGCGGACCCGGTCCTGCTGACGATCATTGCCTACGGTTGGACCAGAGATCATGAGTACCTTTCGGTGGCCAAGATCGTAGATGTGGTTGGCGATCTTGGTGGCGGCCGAGTAGTTATCGATACCGATGGACGGGGGCGACTCTTCCGCCAGATACGAGTAAATACAGATGACAGGAATCTTGAATTTGTTGATGTGTCTGATGAGCGCCGGGTCATCGATACGGCCGAAAACGAGGATTCCCTCCGCGCCTTTCTCGATCAGGTACTTGGCTCGGTCCGAGATACGGGAGTTGTCGAAGCCAGAAGTATCAAGAATTCCGACATAGCCATTTTCGTACAGTGTTTGCTGAATAGCATTCGCCGTTTCAGCATAGATGGTGTTATCCAGCTTGGGAAGGATGGTCGCAATTATACGCGTGCGGCGCTGGCGAAGCGCTTTCGCTGCGGCGTTGGAATAGTACCCAAGCTCGTCGGCGGCCTTGAAGATTTTCTCGCGAAGATCGGCGTTGACCATGTGCGGAAGGTTGAATGCCCTCGACACGGTCGCGGTCGAGACCTTGGCGAGTTCCGCGACATCCTTTATTTTGACAGGTCTTCTTGCCATAGTTAATCCCGCTTGTCTTTCACTAGTTACGCTAGAAATGGTAGGGAGAGCGATGTTGTCGTTCGCGTATTACGCGGGAGTAATGTCGCATTTTTTATTTTATTCGCTCGGTCATTGCCATGTTTATTACTACCGTGGTGGTTCCGTTATCAGGGTATCAGCAAGTCAACCTCTCTGACTGAGAAGATGCGCCATTTCGATCATCACTGGTCGGGGGCGGTATCTCGTCACCTGAGGGGCCTGCATTCGATAGGCCATAGCATACCGCCTGTGGCCGGCGACTTCATTGTCATGTTTGCGTCCTACCGATTCTATACCAATGTGGTGAGTGAGCTATGCGAAAAAAGGCGAGTGGTCTGCCAGCACTCGCTTTCCATGAGCGCTGATGGCATGTCCATTGGTGTGACGACGGTTGTCCCGGCCTAGCCGAAGGACCTGACTCGCTCAAACAGCTTGTTGTTGCAGCGCTTCGGGCGATCATTTCCCTCCAGCATCGGGATGAGCGTCGTGCCCGTAGGACTCTGTTTCTCTACAATGTTGACGAGTTAGGAAGTGCTTATATTTCGCTGTCCGAGGGGGCTGACGAGCCGCCGTGGCTGCGCCGCCAGCACCTCTTACCGTAAGCCTTTACAACACGGCCGAGCAGGAGGCTATCTCGCCGTGCACCGTCTAGCCTGGCGCAAGGCGCGATGTTGCCTACCAGGCTGCTAACAAAGGCGCTCTGAGCATTTTTCCAGGCGAGTCATCCATCACGAGGGACCCGACATCTAACCGCCGATCTTGCATGAAGGTCGGGTCTCCCCGGCACTCGCTTGGCCGGGTGGGCGCGCGGCTCATGAGGGATCTGGGCTTGCGACCCACGCCCCTGGCGACTTACCTCACTGCCGCTGGGGGCTCTGTCTTTAGCCCATGCTGGGCGAAGTCAATGCCTGAGTGCAACGCGATTCAGACATCGCTCTCAGCGTCTCGCTGCCTTACGAGACCCGCGACTGACGCACCATGCGCACCAGCAAAAATACGGATAGCGCGAGCATCGTCAACGAAATAGGTGAGGTCAGGAGAAAGAAGGGGTTTCCGCCGGAGGCGGTGAAGGCGCCGCGCACCAGTCCTTCCAGAGTGGGGGCAAGCAGAAAGCCAATTACGAACGGCAGGATCGAGATTTTCAGGCGGCGCAGCGCGTAGCCGATCAAGGCGAAGACGCACGCGGTGATGAGGCCGAGGTAACCACCGTCCTGAACGTAGGCCGCGGTTAGCGAGATGGTCAGGATCACGGGAAGCATCACGTCCTTGGGAATGCGCACCAGGTAGCCAAGCAGCCCCATCAGTACGCCGCCGACGGTCCAGTTGAAGGCGTTGGCCAGCACCATCATGGTGAAGATGCCGAAGGCCGTGACGAGGTCCTTGTTCATGAGGGTGCCGAAGCCTTCGATCTCCTGGATGGGAGTGAAGCGAAAGACCTGGGGGCCGAAGGCGAAGTCGCCTATGGTTTCTACCGCCAGGATGATGAAGACGGCGGCAAAGTTGCCAGGAATGCCGAGGCTCATCACGGGAATCAGGTTGGCACCGGACACCGCCGAGTTGGCCGATTCGGTGGCAACCACACCGTCAGGGGTGCCCTGGCCGAAGTCTTCAGGTGTCTTCGAGCGGCGCTTGGCGGTGTCGTAGCTCAGGGTGGCAGCGGTGGTGGTGCCGATGCCGGGCAGGGCGCCGATCAGGGTGCCGATGCTGGCCCCGCGAAGGATGGCCGGCAGCATGCTGGCTCGCTCCCACCAGGTGAGCTTCGGCCCCATTTCGGGGGTGGTCTGGGGAGCGGCGTCCTGGTGTCGCGCGCGACGCATATCCTCGACCGAGATAAGCACCTCGGACAGCACCAGCACGCCCAGCACGGCAGAGGTCAGCGGCAGGCCGCCGCCGAGTTCCGGCATGTCGAACGTCAGCCGAGGTCCGTTGCCAGACAGCGTGGAGCCGACCAGTGACAGGAACATCCCGAGCAAGCCGCCGAGCAGTCCCTTGAGCGGCGCCTGGCCGACGACGGCCGCCATGAAGCACAGCGACAGGATGATCAGGGCGGACTTTTCCGGTAGGCCGAGTACGCGTTCTACTGCCACGGCGATGATGGGGGCGGCGATGAACAGCACCAGGTCGGAAAAGTTGTCTCCCATGACCGAGGCAAAATGGGCGGTCTGCACGGCCTTGCGGCCCTGGCCCCGTTGCGCCATGGGATGGCCGTCGAGGGTGGTCAGAAAGGCGTCCGGGGTGCCGGGAGTATTAAACAGAATCGCCGGGACGGCGCCACCCACGGTGGCACCCTTCATGATGCCCACCAGGCAGCCAAGCACCGGGTACAGTGCCTCGTTGGTATAGCCGAAGATCGAGACCAGAACGGGCAGCGCGATGGCCATGGCGAAGGGGCCAGACATGCCGGGAGTCGCGCCGATCAGAATCCCGATCACCACGCCCACCAGTGTCATGGCCAACGGCATGAGCCAGAGTCCGCCCTCGGCTGTGTGGAACACCGACGAGACCCCGAGCCCGATGTATTGCAAAAGCAGCTCCATGATGGGTCCTCAGAGGTCGGCGTTGGGCGGTAACTGGACGTTGTCGATCAGTCCGTTGAAGAGCAGTACCAGGGCGCCCGCGGCGACGAGCGCGACCAGTACGTCGAGCGGCCGAAGCCGGTGGCGGGTGGTATGGATATAGCCACACGTCAGCAGTGTCGCGCCGACGAAAAAGCCCGAGACATGGAAGGGGAAAGTCCCGGAAGCGGCGCGGTAGCCGCTGTAGTCGGTGAGCCCTACGGCATTGGTGAGCCATACCAGTGCCGGCCCTGTCCAGCTCATGATCAGCAGGCTCGAGGCAGTCAGAACGATGGCGCGCAGGACAAAGGCGAGGTTGTCGGCACCGATGTGCCCGACCGGCTCGCCGATCGATGTATGCTTAGATGTCGCATCACTGGCCTTGCGCCGTAACGTGGTATGGCGCAGTTGGCTGAGCAGCAGCAGGGTGGCCAGTAGCGCCATCAGCCCCACTAGCAGTACGGGAAAGAAGGCGTCACCGGGCACGGTACGCCCGGTGAGGTTTTGCTGCAGAAAGCCGCTTCCAATATCGTGCGGAAACCACAGCGTCAGACACAGCAGGCAGAAGCCCAGCACGCCGATGCTGAGCCAGAGGTTCCAGCGGCCGCCCCGCAAGGGGGCGGGCTGGGTTTGTCGACTGGCATCGGTCATTCGGCCAGTTCCTGCATCATCGTTATATTGGCCTCATAGGATGACAGGATCTGCTCGCGCAGCGCCTCACCCTGGGTGATGATCGGGGCCGGCGGGTACTGCTTCTCGATGAACTGGCGTGTTTCGCTCTCTGGGTCGTTGAGGATCTCGGCGACGGCCTCGGCGATTTCGTCACGCACCTCGTCGGACATGCCGGCGGGGGCGGTGATGATGTACTGATAGCCAAGGTTGAGATCGATCCCCAGGTCCTGGAGGGTCGGTTTTTCTGGCGCCAGGGCGACAGGGCCTTCTTCGGCGGAGGCCAGAATGTTGAGCTGACCGGCTTCGACCAGTGGCTTCTGCACGCCGCCTCCCCAGCCCACATTGGCGTCCATCGACACCAGCGCATTGAGGGTGCCGCGGCCACCTTTCATGCGCAGGTGGTTGACCTCGATGCCGAGTGCCCGGGCGACAATCTCCGCTCCGGCCTCGACCTGGGTGCCCCAGTTGGCCCAGACGATCTGCTCGCCCGAGGCGGCGGCGGCCTGAAGGTCGTCGAGGCTCTGCCAACCGCTGTCAGCACGGGCGAGCACCGCCATCTGCGAGCCGGCGGTAGTGGTGATGTAGGTGAAGTCTTCCGGTGACAGGTTATCGCTATTCAGCGGCGCAAAGTCGTAGGTGGTCGTGATCGCAAAGCCCAGGGTCTGACCATCGGGCGCCTCGCCCTTGAGCTGTGCAGACATCACAGTGCCGTCGTCGCCGGCCTTGTTCTCCGGGATCACCTGCCAGCCCCGGGCGGCCTCGAGTTCCTGGGCCAGGGTGCGGCCCTGGACATCGGTGCCGCCGCCGGCGCCATACCCGATCCACAGCCGGATGGGGCCGTCAGGATTCCAGTCGGCCATGGCCGGACCTGCCAGCAGAAGCGTCGATGCCGCGGTGAGGAGGATACGTTTCATGGGATTCTCCGGGGGTTTTAGTGTTGTTGTGTCTGAACGTCACCAGGACGTCGTGGGAGTGCGTCTGCGCCGAGAACGTGATGGGTCAGGACTTGGTCTCGATCAGCTCCATAGGCCGGTGGCCGCGGGGCAGTTCGAAGCGTTGTACTAGCTGTAGCCTTCCCTCGCTGTCGTACTCGAAGGCGTCCCAGAGCATGCCGACATGAGGCGCGGCGAGATCCAGGTGCTCGCAGGCCTGGCGTGAAAGCAACTCCGTCGCGGCGCTGTGGCGAACGCTCGCTGTGCGAATGCCAAAGCGCTCCCACAGCAGTCGGTGATACGAGGCGCCGTGCTGTACTTCGGCGTTGTCCTGCAGTTCGACGGCGACCTCTGGGCGCATGAAGAAGGCGCTGAAGGCTGGCGGATATCCCGTCACCCACACCAGGCGGTCGATGCGCATGACCTCGTCGCAGTCGAAGCCGGTGAGCAGGGCGCCATACTGCGACGTCGCTACCCGCTGCACGCCGAGGACGCGGGTGTAGGGCATCATGACCTCGCCGGTGGCGGGATCACGGAAGCGATAAACGTGTACCTCCGGGACCTGGTCGCGAAGATCGGTGATGAAGCTGCCGAGCTTGCGCCGGCGAACGATCAGCCCCTTCTCGACCAGCTGTGCCAGCGCTTTTTGCACGGTGGAAAGGCCCACCGGTAGGGCAGCACAGATGTCTGTTTCCTTCGGCAACTGGTCGCCCGGGGCGTAGTCGCCTGTCTGGATACAGGCGTTGAAGGCGTCGGCCAGGCGCAGATATTTGGTGCGCTCGGGGACAGAGGCATCCCACTGGCTGATCAGGGGCCCAAGGGGCAGGGTGGTGGTCGTCTTTTGCATTCAACTAAGATAGATATGAACTAATTCTATTGTCAACTACGTAGTTAATGGGCGACGATGATGAGACGTTGATGAGCTGCAAAGGACAGAACTATGACCGAGACGTGGGCAGTGGCCAGCGGACATCCAGTGGCCACACGGGCAGCAGAGCGGGTGCTTCGCCTGGGTGGCAATGCGGTAGATGCTGGCGTCGCTGCGGGCTTGGCGCTCGGTGTGGTGCAGCCGGATCTGGTCTCGATCGCCGGCGTGGCACCCATCATCATGTATGACGCCAGTACCGGCGAGGTCACGAGTCAGGATGGCGTGGGTGGCTGGCCGGCGGCGGCGGATGTCTGCGTCATGCAGCGCGATCATGGTAATCACGTGCCTGAGGGGATTCTTCGTAGCGTGATACCGGCGGCGCCGGCAAGCTGGATCAAGGCGCTGGCGGAGAAAGGAACGATGCGCTTTGGCGATGTGGTCGAAGATGCCATTCGCGCCGCCCGTGACGGATTCGAGGTTTATCCTCTATTTGCCGACTTCATCGCCTCGCGTGAGCGCAAGTACGCTCGCTTCCCCTCCACCGCTGAGATTTTTCTGCCTGGTGGCAAGCCGCCGAAGGTCGGTGAGACCTTCGTGCAGCGCGACCTGGCTTGGACGCTTGAACAGATGGTCGCGGCGGAAACTGCGGCGATCGGGGATCGCCTGGTGGGGCTGGCGGCGGCTCGAGCGGCCTTCTATGAAGGTCCAATTGCCGAGCGCATTGTGGCCTTTCACTCCGAAAATGGCGGCTTGCTGACGGCGCGAGACCTGAAGAACTACCGAGTTCGTGACGAGCCGACCCTTGCAGTGACCTTCAGGGGCGTGCAAGTGCACTGCTGCGGTGCCTGGTGCCAGGGGATCTCCATGGCCCAGGCACTCGCGATGATCGAGGCGGCAGGAAAGAACGCCACCGTCAAGCCCGCTGCCCGCACTGGGGGAAACACCGACACTGACAGCGACACCGGAGGCCAGGGCCGGCAGCTCGATCTGCACTTCATTCTCGAAGTCCTCAAACGAGTCTTCGCCGACCGTGAAGCCTACGTCACCGATCCAGACTTCATGAAGATTGCTCCCGAGGCGTTGCTCGACTCGGCGTTTATCATGTCGCGTCTTGCGACGATCGGTGAGCGCTCGGACCCGTTGCCGCTGCCCGGTTGTGCGAGTGCCGCGAGTGGTGCGAGTGGCGAGCCTCCGGTCTATCGTGAGGGCTGTGCCGACACTTCCCACGTCAGCGTCATCGACGCCGAAGGCAACATCTTCTCGGCGACGCCCAGCGATCCCAGCTATGACACGCTGGTGATCCCCGGGACGGGGCTTTCGATATCCTCGCGGGGTTCCCAGTCACGCTCGATACCTGGTCACCTCAACGCCCTGGCCCCCGGCAAGCGGCCTCGGCTGACGCCTAACCCGATCCTCGCGCTCAAGGATGGCAAGCCCTGGCTTGCCATGGGCACGCCTGGCGGTGATGTGCAGGTCCAGGCAATGATTCAGGTGCTGCTCAACATGCTCGATTTGGGGCATTCGCCGCAGCAGGCCGTCGCAGCGCCACGGGTAGCGACCTACGCCTTCCCTGGCAGCTTCGCCCCCCACGATGTGCACCCCAATCAGGTGCTCTACGAAGACGACCTGCCGCGCGACCAGGTCACTGCACTTGCCGCCCACGGGCATGACCTCGAGGCCTGGCCGCCACTGACCTGGAAGGCTGGCGGTATCTGCCTGGCGTTGCGTGACGGTACCAACACGATTGCCGTGGCCGATCCGCGTCGGGCCGGCACATCGGCGGTGGGAAGCGAGAACACCGGGCCGGGGGCAGCCACCCGGAAAGGAGTCACGCCATGAGTCTCGACCTGGGCGTGACCTTGGAGCAACTGGTGGACCCCGCCACGTCACTCGAGCGTGTGCTTGAAGGTTGTGCTGGGGCGATCCCCTGCGGACTTTTCACCACCATGCGCTTTCACCAGGACAGCATGGAGGTTGAGCGTCTCTTCTCCACTCTGCCAGACATATATGCGGTGAGTGGGCGCAAACCGAAGCGCGATACCCCCTGGGGAGACAAGGTGTTGATCGCCCGGCAGGCGAACGTCGGTTTTGGTGCAGATGACATCGTCTGGGCCTTCTCTGATCACGAAACGATCCTCGGCCTCGGCCTCCTCGCGGTGCTGAACGTCCCGATCGTTCGCGGCGATCGGGTGTTGGGCACGATCAATTTCCTGCGACCTCGACCCGCCTTTACCGAGCAGGAAGTGGCCACCGGCCAATTGCTAGCCGCCGCCATCGCGTGCCGTGGTGACCTCGACGCAGGCTGATGCGACGGCGGCGAAGTAGGAAATAGCGCCACCCGAACCTGAATCGACATCAATGACAGAACACTGATGAAAACCGGACAAACTTCACTGACGTTGACAGTCAGGGCAAAACGCTGGTCCGCGACGAGACGAAGAGCCGCTGAAGCCCGCGCTTTGCACGGTGCCGCCCAACGGGGCCACGCCATGGAGGCGGGGCCGAATTATGCTTGCAAGGCGTTGGACTCGCCGCAGAACGGCGGGGGGCGAGTCGCATTGGAGAGCGATTTTCGCAAGCAGAAGGCATCGGTCTGGGAAGGCCACACAAGACAGATAAGCCTCAGGGGCCTACAGCGTCGCTAGTTCGGTGCCCGACCCGGCGTTGCTTGTGCGGTAGTGCAAGGGGCGTTGAATACCCCGGGGTGTCTCCTCGGTGGCGAACGAGTATTCTTTGGTAGCTCCGGAGGATATAGACAATGCGGCTTCAGCTCTTCATCTGAGTCCTTGAATGCGGCGAAGAAAAGGCTCGCTATCCTTCCGTAAACTTGCGCTGCTCATTGGGTATGCAGTCCGCATGGATGCCAAATAATTATACGCCTTGGCGAATAGCGCCAGTCGGGAGGCGCTGCATCGCCCGAGTGACACTTAGTGTGTTTGAGTGTGCTGTTTTTGTGTTTGTAGTGATGACAGCTTGTTTTCCTGGTCGTGTGTAAGCCCAGTTTCGTGCAGTCATTCTGTGTGGGTTGTGATTTATTATAATTATTGTGCAGAGTGTAATATGATTAGCGTCGAAGAGATGGCTTTTGTTTTGGAGGCATTGCCAGATCCCGTTTTTATACTTTCGCGGAGTGGAAAGTATGTGGCGGTTTTTGGCGGTCGTGATGATCGTTATTACCATGATGGCAGCGGGCTCGTTGGGTTGTATGTGTCCGACGTGGTGAAAAAGGACAAGGCGAATTGGTTTCTGGAGCAGGTCGATCTAGCGCTGGAAACTGGGGGGCTGGTAATCAGGGAGTATGAGTTGAGCAACCGGGATGTAAAAGGTTTGCTTGATGAAGGTCCCCAACAGCCGATCTGGTTTGAAGCTCGGATTCAAAAGCTCAATTTTTTGGTGGAGGGGGAAGAAGTTGTTCTGTGGGTGGCAAGCAATATTTCAGAGCGACACGAAATGGAAGCCAAGCTGCGTGAGCTCAGCGACACCGATCAGTTGACAGGGTTGTTTAATCGCAGGAAGCTTGAACGTGACCTGACGGTTCATTATGAGGCATTAAAAAGGCACGCAGTGCCGACGTCCATCCTGATGTTTGATCTAGATAACTTCAAAATTTTTAACGACACTCACGGACATTATAAAGGCGATGAAGTAATAGTGGCCGTTGCCGATATTTTTCGGTCGGAACTCAGGAAGTCGGATATCGCTTGTCGTTTTGGTGGCGATGAATTTATCGTAGGGCTGCCCAGTATAGATATGCAGCACGCGGAGAGGTTTGCTGCCCGACTGAGTGAATGCTTAAAACGCGAGTTGAGTCAGTTTTCTGCCGGCGGCATCGCTACGACGGTTAGTGTAGGTGTTGCGACGATGGTGCCTGATGATCGGTCGTATAAGGATGCCGTGAGGCGCGCAGATAAAGCGCTGTATGATGCGAAGCGAAACGGAAAAAATCGTGTTTTCTCGAAATGAAAGGTGAAACGCTCCGAGTATTCTAGACATTCGTCGGGCTCTGTGTATAACGCCGTTCGTACTCGATGGGAGGCAGGTTATCGTTCGTGCCATAGCGACGCCTCTTGTTTTAGAAAATCTCGATATAGTCAAACACATCGCTGGTAAATTGACGTCCCTGATCCGAATGTACCATGACAGCCCTTGGGGTTTGTAACGCCAACCGGCTGACAGCAAAGGGGTCAAGGCCAAGTTGGTAGTCATGCGGGGCTTCATCGACTAGCCCGCGACCTGACGAGAGAACGAGTCGATTACTACAGACGAGCAGAGCCAGCCTTCATGGGTACGGTTGTAGGTGATATCGGTGACCCAGGCTACATTGGGAGTCGTCACATCAAGTCGCCGCTTCAGCCGATGGGTTGAAGATCAGTCTCTAGCTGCTTCTGTTCGATCTCGGGTTCTTCGGTATGTCGCTGGCGACTCATGGAACCTCCTTGGTGCCTTCAGTGATACGGTCTGGAGGTGTCGATAAAACCCGGGGCGATTCACGCCAACAACGGGCGGTAAGCTCGGGTGCGGCCTGGTCGCCTTTCCAGGCGGTGAACGTTACCTTGACCTCACCGCTGTGCCATCGACGTTTCTTGCTTGTGATCAGAATCCCTGGTCGGTGGGATCAGAGGCTCGTACCTGATCCGAAATCTGGGAAGCACTTCAGCGTTACAGCGGCCGTCCATCCAGCGAGTGTTCCATGATCGCCAGGGTCAGGGTGAAGTGATGCTGCGCGATGCGAAAGGCGTCACCTTCGTGGCGATCCAGAATCGCCTGGACGAGCGCTCGGTGTTCCTTTCTGGCGCGGGGCAGGGATTCAACCGGATAGGGTTCGGAACCGAACCCAAGCGTGGCGCGGGCCGTCAGCTGGCGCGACTGGGCAACCAGATGATGGTTGTCGGCCATGTCCATGATGCAGTCGTGGAGCTGGCCATCGAGCTCTCTGGCGATCGATGCATCATTGGTCTCGCAGAAGGCCTCGAGTAGGGCCCTCAGCCGTTCGGCCTGGGCCGAATCGTGCCGTTCTGCCGCGGTTCTTGCGACGAGCCCTTCGACCAGGCAACGGTAGTCGAAAAAGTCCCTGAGCTGTGGCAATTCCTGGCCGAGGATGCGCTGTGCCGTGTCGGGAGAGGCGTCGTCGACCCGCTTGAAGGTCACGAAGGTGCCGCCGTCGCGGCCACGACGCGACTCGATCAAGCCCAGCTCCCCCACGATCTTCAAGGCGCCGCGTACGGTGACGCGACTGACCCGCTGGCGCTCGGCCAGGTCACGCTCCGCGGGCAGGCGATCTCCTGGCGAGTAGGCGCCGATGGCGATCGCCGTCACGATCCTGTCGGCCAGCTCCTGAGTCGCGGAGTGGGCGCTATGGGGGCTGCGCATATCGGTTCGTGACGGATCGGGCATAGCATTCTCTTACAAAGGTATTGTCATAATACCTTTAAGTGTGGTCTTCTGAAAATGAGGCGTTCGAGAGCGTCAACCCAGTGGCCTTGCCTGTCTGGTTTTCTGCCTGGCTGTCTGGCTGGCCGTCTGAATAGCGACGCGGTTCGAGTATACATGGCGACGATGCGTCGACGTCAGACGGATACGTCGTGCGCTGGAATCGACCGGGTGTTTAACGCATGCGGTTTGCGGCGTCGGCTGCCGTTCTCGATCGCCCTCAGGCGGGCGACCCCGCCGCCTCACGAATTACAACAAGAGGAGGTCACCAATGAGTGACAATACCCTGGAAAGTCTTGGCTATACCCAGGAGCTCTCGCGCGCGCTGACGCTGAGAGACCTGGTGATTTACGGTCTGATCTTCATCGTTCCCATCGCTCCTTTCGGCATCTTCGGCCATGTCATGAGCGCCAGTGGCGGGATGATCGTCACCGCCTACGTCATTGGCTTGGTGGGAATGCTGTTTACGGCCATCTGCTACTCGCAGATGGCGAAGGAATTCCCGGTTGCCGGCTCGGTCTACTCCTACGTGTCGCGCGGCGCAGGGAGCTTTGCCGGTTTCGTGGCGGGTTGGATCATGCTGCTGGACTACATCCTGATTCCGGCGCTGCTTTACGTCGTGGGGGCGTTGGCCATTCACGACATCTTCCCGTCGTTGTCTCCGATTCTGCTGGTGGTCGCTTTCGTCGCCTTCAATACCTACGTCAACATTCGCGGCATCAGCTTCACGGCGGCGTTCAATCGCTGGATGCTGATAGCCGAGTTGTTGGTCCTTGCCGTCTTCCTGGTGGTAGGGGTGGTTGCCATCAGCAACAACGTTAATGGCGCCGTGTTCTCGATGGCCCCGGTCTATGATGCCGACGATTTCTCTCTGGGCCTGATCATTTCTGCTGTGCCGATTGCGGTGCTCAGCTTCCTCGGTTTCGATGGTATCTCGACCCTCGCCGAGGAGGCCAAGGGCGGCGGCAAAGCGGTCAGCAAGGCGATCTTGCTGGTGCTGCTGATCATCGGTGGTCTGTTTATTGCCCAGACCTGGGTCGCGGCGTTGATTCAGCCGGACCCGGCGGCGTTTAACAACCTCGACACCGCGTTCTACGAGACCGCCCGAATCGCCGGCGGTGGGTGGCTGGCGGCCCTGACGGCGGCCACGACGGCTATCGCCTGGGGCATCGCCGACTCCTTGGTGGCCCAGATCGCTACCGCCCGCATCCTCTACAGCATGGGCCGTGATCGACTGCTGCCGGAGCCGCTTTCACGCGTCCATCCACGCTTCAAGACGCCCTACGTCAGCGCGCTGCTGGTCGGCGTCGTGTCCATTGTGGCGGGCATCGCCTTCATGCAGCATCTGGCGCTGCTGACCTCTATCGTCACCATTGGCGCTCTGACGGCCTTCATCATGCTCAACGTGACGACCCTCTACTATTTCGTGTTCAAGAAGAAGGCCGCCAACCCGTTCCTGCATATCCTCTGCCCGCTGCTTGGTCTGGTCGTGGTTGGCTACATCTGGAGTGGCTTCGAGTCCTACACCATCTTGATCGGGTTGGCCTGGGCCATCGTTGGCATTGCTATCTACGCGGCGGCGCAGCGCGGCGGACGTTCCGTGAACATGGAAATCTAGCCTCCTGGCAGGACGTTGACCGCGGCTCCTGAGCCGTCAGGAAGAGCCGGTGCTTCTTGCCTGGCGGCCCATGGCTCTCACGATGTCTTTCGCGACCATCCACACAGGACACCGACATGAAGATCAAGACCATCCATGACGTTCACCACTGTTTTGACCATGCTCTGGCGCCACGCGAGTGGGTCAGCTCCGGGGATACCCGGCGCTTTGACATCCTCGACGCCAGTGGTGGCTTGATCACTCGGGACAGTCAGGCCGAAGCGCTGACGCGTCTGCCCGCGGGCCAGCTCAATCCCGTCTGCGGGCCCTTGTACATGGAAGATGCCGAGCCTGGCGATGTCATCGAAGTGGAGCTGGTCGATTTCGAGCCGGGGCAGTGGGGCTGGACGGGGTTGATCCCGGGGTTTGGCCTGCTGGCCGATGACTTTCCTACGCCCTGGCTCAAGGTCTCCGAGTACGACAGCGAGTCGGTCTACTTCGACGAAGACATCGTCATTCCTTTTCGCCCCTTCGCCGGGACCATCGGGCTGGCACCGGCCGAACCGGGTCAGCACTCGATCGTGCCGCCGAGGATCTGTGGCGGCAATCTCGACATCCGCGACCTGGTCAAGGGTGCGCGTCTTTACTTGCCGGTTCAGGTGAAGGGGGGGCTTCTGAGCATCGGCGATACTCATGCCTGCCAGGGCGATGGCGAGGTCTGTGGTACGGCGGTGGAAACGCGAATGGCGGCCACGGCGACGCTGCGTCTGCACAAGGGCGACCGTATTCGTTCACCGATGTTCGATGTGCCTCCAGGAGCGTCCACCGAGCAGGATGCCGGCTTTCTGGTGACCACCGGGGTCGGGCCGGATTTGATGCAGGGAGCCAAGGACGCCGTGCGCTTCATGATCGATCGGCTGCACAAGCAGGCGGGGATGGAGGAGCAGTTGGCCTACGCCCTGTGCAGCGTCGCGGGGCGCTTGCGGGTCAGTGAAATCGTCGATCAGCCGCACTGGGTGGTGTCCTTCTACATGCCCAGGTCGATATTCCGGTCGACAAGTCTCAGGGCGATGTAAGGCGTCGCCTGAAGGCAGCGTCTGCTGCCCGTCAGGCGTGAGGGAAAGACGACTCAGCCGAGAACGCCCTGGCTGCGCAGGTAGTCATCATAGCTGCCGCTGAAATCGACGATGCCGTCGTCCTTCATCTCGATGATGCGCGTGGCCAGCGAGCCGACGAATTCGCGGTCGTGGCTGACGAAAATCAGCGTGCCGGCATAATGTTCGAGCGCCAGGTTGAGCGCCTCGATGGACTCCATGTCCAGGTGATTGGTGGGCTCGTCCATGACCAGCACATTGGGGTTTTGCAGCGAGAGCTTGCCGAACAGCATGCGCCCTTGCTCGCCGCCGGAAATCACCTTCACGGACTTGCCGATGTCGTCGTTGGAGAACAACATCCGGCCGAGGGCGCCACGCACGGTCTGCTCTCCGGCGGTCGTCCACTGCTGCATCCATTCGAACAGCGTCTCGCCGCCGTCGAAGTCCGCCGCGTGGTCCTGGGCGAAGTAGCCGACGTCGGCGGCATCGGTCCATTTCACTTCACCGGCGTCAGGCGCCATCGTGCCGACCAGGCAGTTGAGCAAGGTGGTCTTGCCGATGCCGTTGGGCCCAATGATGGCGACGCGTTCTCCCGCTTCGATTCGCAGGCCAAAACGCTCGAACAGTACATTGTCGTCCCAGGCCTTGGAGAGCGCTTCCACCGCCAGCGCATGGCGATGAATCTTCTTGTTCTGCTCGAAGCGAATGAAGGGGCTGATGCGCGACGAGGGCTTGACCTCATCGAGCTGGATCTTGTCGATCTTGCGCTGGCGCGAGGTCGCCTGCTTGGCCTTGGAGGCATTGGCCGAGAAGCGGCTGACGAATTGCTTGAGCTCGGCAATTTCGGCCTTCTTCTTGGCGTTCTCGCTATGCAGACGCTCGCGCGCCTGGGTGGCGGCAGTCATGTACTCGTCGTAGTTACCGGGGAACAGCTGCAGCTCGCCGTAGTCCAGGTCCGCCATGTGGGTGCAGACGCTGTTCAGGAAGTGGCGGTCGTGGGAGATGATGATCATGGTCGACGAGCGCGCCTTGAGAATGTCTTCCAGCCAACGAATCGTATTGATATCGAGGTGGTTGGTGGGCTCATCGAGCAGCAGCACGTCGGGGTCGCTGAACAGCGCCTGGGCCAGCAGCACGCGAAGCTTCCAGCCCGGAGCGACAACGCTCATCGGCTGGTCGTGCTGCATAAGGGGGATGCCCAGGCCCAGCAGCAATTCACCGGCACGGGCCTCGGCGGTATAGCCATCGAGCTCGGCAAAGCGCACTTCGAGATCGGCGACCGCCATGCCATCTTCTTCACTCATCTCGGCCTGTGAATAGATGCGCTCGCGTTCGGCGGCGACCGACCACAGCTCTTCGTTGCCCATGATCACGGTGTCGATGACACGTTCGTCCTCGAAGGCGAACTGATCCTGGCGCAATTTGCCCAGTCGTGTGGTGGCGGCTTTCATCACCTGGCCGCTGGTAGGCTCGAGATCCCCTCCGAGAATCTTGATCAGGGTCGACTTGCCACAGCCGTTGGCCCCGATCAGACCGTAGCGATGGCCCTGGCCGAATTTGACAGAAACGTTTTCAAACAGCGGCTTGGGGCCAAACTGCATGGTGATGTTGGCAGTAGAGAGCACGGCGGAGAATCTCGCGGGAGGAACATGAATGAGTGACTCGGGCCGGCGCTACACGCGGCTTCGACCAAAGTGGAGCGCGTATTGTACGCGTCAGACCATGGGGCTATCCACTTAAGCGCCCCTCCGATTCGGCGACAAGGCCCTGGACGGCGTGCCGATTCACCACTGCTGCCTTGAGGCCTGGTAACGTCGGCGTCAGGCGTGTGTCGCCGGCCAAGCGGGTAAACAGGCGCGACGGGTCCTGCTGCTGCATCATCGACCCTTTCCGCGAAGACGGCTGAGGCGCGCTCGGGCAGGTCGCCGGTGCGGCGGCTGTCGGTCGGTGAGTCCTCGGTGTATGGTGCCGGGAAAGACCGGGCCTTGACGGCCTAAGCCTCGGGAAGCTCGGCCGTGGCGGCTCGAGTCGCTGGCGAATATGGGACGATAAATGGACATTCCGCATCAGCGGTTGGTGTACTTTCAGGTAACCATCGAGGCGGGCTCGGTGCGTCAGGCCGCGGCGCGCCTGGACATCGCGCCATCCGCCATCAGCCGGCAGCTCAAGCTCATCGAGGCGGCGCTGGGCGCTCCACTGCTGGAGCGCTCGCGCAGTGGCGTGGTGCCGACGGCGGTGGGCGAAATGCTGCTGGCCTACTGTCGCAAGCGCTCGGTACTCGATGATGTCTTCAGCGAAGAACTCGATGCGTACCAGCGCCTGGAAACCGGCCAGCTATCGCTGACCGTCGGCGAAGGCTTCGTCGGTGATCTGATCGATACGCCATTGCGCAGCTTCACCGAGAGCTATCGTGGCGTTCGTCTCGATGTCAACACGGGAAGCACCAGCGAGATCATCGATGCGGTCGTCGAGGACGAGGCCCATATCGGGTTGATGTACCACGAGCGCGTCCATCCTCAGCTACGCTTCTGGCGTTCCAGCCGCCAGCCACTGGTGGCGCTGATGTCGCCACACCACCCCATCGCCGAGGGTACCGGCGCACTGTCGCTGACAGCGCTCAGCGAACAGCCTCTGGCCCTGTGGCGCACCGGCCACGGGGTGCGCCAGTTGGTGGATGAGGGCTTTCGAGAAGCGCAGTTGCGCCAGCGGGTCAGCATGCAGACCAATTCGCTCTCGGTGCTCAAGCATGCCGCCCGCTCCGGGCTGAATCTCACCTTGTTGCCGGCCTTCGCCGCCGCCAGAGAGCTCGAGGATGGCCTGCTCATCGCGCGGGACGTGGATTGCCAACGCTTTCGCGAGGCCCGTGCGCATATCATCACGCGGGTCGGTCGACGCATGCCCAGAGCGGGACTTCAGCTCTTGCGTCACCTGGAGCGCTGGATGCAAGCCTTCAACACGCACGTTTGAGTCGTTGTCGAGGCCATCTCGCCGAGAAGGGCGGCAGTCCGCGGGCCAGGCCAGGTAGACGCGACTCGCGGGCTGATCCACGGGGCGCTGTAACTGGCGTGGCGACTGGCATGGCGACTGGCGTGGCGACTGGCGTTGCGACTCAGCCCACGCCGCTGCCGTAGCCGGTGGCGACACTGGCCGTTGGCGAGGTTTCCACCCATACGCTCTGGGCGACGGTGTATTCCTTGAGACCTTCGACGCCGCTGGAGCGCCCGAACCCACTGTCGCCGAAGCCGCCGAAGGGCGACATGACGTTGATCGCCTTGTAGCTGTTGATCCACACCGTGCCGGCACGTAATCGAGCCGCTACCCGGTGGGCACGCGCCGGGTCCTGGGTCCAGACCGCCCCGGCTAGACCGAAGCGTGTGGCATTGGCCAGGCGCACGGCATCTTCTTCTGTGGTAAACGGCATGACCACGACCACAGGACCGAACACTTCCTCGCGTGCGATGGCCATGTCTTCGGTGACATCGACCAGCACCGTAGGCGCGAGGAAGTATCCACGGGCCTCTGCGGGTAGAGTCTCGGGCCGGTGTCCTCCACAGAGCACACGAGCGCCCTGGAGTTTCGCCGCCTCGATCATCGACAGGATGTGCCGGTGCTGGCGCGAGTTCTGCACCGGTCCCATTTGGGTGGCTGTGTCGCTGGGCAGGCCGACCGCGATACTGCCGGCCGTTCGGGCCAGGCGTTCGCATACCTCGTCGAAGATCTCCCTTTGCACCAGCAGGCGGGACCCCGCCACGCAGCTCTGTCCAGCGGCCGCGAAGATGGCCGCCTGGGCGCCGGCCACGGCATCGTCGAGCCTGGCGTCGCCGAAGACGATGTTGGCGGACTTTCCGCCGAGTTCAAGCACGCTTGGCACCAGGCGCTCTGCCCCTGCCTGGGCAATCTTCCTACCACTCTCGGGCGAGCCGACGAACACGAGCTTGCTGATGCCTGGGTGCCCGGTGAGAGCGGCCCCTGTGGTTGGCCCGACACCGTTGACGATGTTGATCAACCCTTGCGGCAGGCCTGAGCGCTCCAGCAGCATGGCGACGACCACCGAGGAGAAGGGCGTCAGCTCCGAGGGTTTGAGCACGACGCCATTGCCGGCGGCGATGGCCGGTGCCAACTGCCAGGCGCAGGTGAACATCGGCGCGTTCCATGGCGTGATCTGGCCGACAACCCCATAGGGCACATGGCGCACATAGTTGAGGTGCGAGGTCGGCACCGGAATCACCTCACCGTGCTGCTTATCGCACCAGCCGGCATAGTATTCGATCATTTCGCGGACCTTGATGACCTCTCCACGACAGTCTCGAATGGGCTTGCCGGCCACCACGCTCTCTAGCTGTGCCAGTGCTTCCTCATGGCCCTGCAGGGCAGCGGCGGCGGTGGTCATGCGCCTGCCGCGCTCGCTGGCGGTTAGCGCCATCCATTCCTGCTGGGCGGCCGTTGCCGCCGCGACCGCACGCTCTACCAGCGCCGCACCGGCATCGGCATATGTCATCAAGGGCAGTCCGGTGACGGGATCGAGTAGCTCGATGCTCTCGCCTTGGCCCGCCACCAACTCACCGCCGATCCAGTTGCTCAGCGCAATCCCGGGCAGCATGCCACGCGCTGTGAGCAGCTCGGTGAGGCATTCAACGGCCTTGTCGTTCAGCGAGTTCATTCTTTATCCTCCAGCGTCGAGGGCGTACTGCGTGGTTGCGAGGGGTGCCGGATCTGATCGGTCACATGGTTGAAGTCGGCGCTGTCGGGCGAGGCGTCGGTATGCCACCGTTCCACGACGCGGGTCAGCAGATCCAGCGACAGGCCGAGGTCCGCGGCGGCGTCGCGCGCCAGGCGCAGGTCCTTGCGCATCAGACCGGTGGTGAAGCCGGAGTCGAAGGCATCAGACAGAATCCACTTCGGGAAATTGACCTCACTGACGGCGCTGCGGCCCGAGCCGCTGTTCAAGCCCGCCAGGCAGGCCTCGGGGGCGACGCCGGCCCGGCTCGCCAGGGCGATGGCTTCGGCCGTGGTCAGCAGGTGCGCCGCGCACAGGTAGTTATTGGCCAGCTTGACCACATGGCCACTGCCGGCCTCTCCGACATGGGTGTAGCGTGCCGACAGCGCCTCGAGGACGGGGGTAACGCGCTCGATCGTCGATATCGCTCCACCGAGCAGCATGCCAAGGGTACCCGTGGCAGCGCCGGCCGGGCCGCCGCTGACCGGAGCATCGAGCCACTCGAGGCCGGCCTGGCGAGCCTGCTTCGCCAAGTCCCGGCTGACCACCGGATCACTGGTTGAGGTATCGACGATCACGCTGCCCTTCGGCGCCTGTCGCAAGAGCCCGGGTGAGGACTCGATCACTTCACTGACGTGGACTGAGGTGGGTAACGAGAGCAGATAGACGTCGGCTGCCGGCAGTGCGTCTGGGTTGACGATGTCGAGTCCGCGTGACGCCATCTTGCTGCGTGTGGCGGCCATGACATCGGTTCCAACCACCGCAAACCCAGCCTTGCGTAGGGTCAGGGCCATGTTCCCGCCCATCTGTCCTAAGCCGATGACGACAATCTTCATGATGACTCCTGTCTTGTGTTTGTTAGTGGTGAACCGCCATCGCCGACGATCAGGCAGCGGAGCGCCGAGCCATGCCGTGCAAGGCATGGCGAATCAAAGGTAGGGAGAGAAGAGCGCCCGGGTCAGCGCTTGCTGAGCAGCGCCTTGACCAGGGCTATCCAGTAGGCGACCCCGATCGGTGCCAGCGCGTCGTTGAAGTCGTATTTTGGGTTGTGCAGGGCCGCACTGTCGGTGCCATTCCCCAGCCAGATATAGGCACCGGGGCGCTGCTGCAGCATGAAGGCGAAGTCTTCCGATGCCATGGACGGCGGCAGTTCGCGATGTACCTGTCGGATGTCCGGCATCGCGGTAAGCACCTCGGCGCAGCGCTGGGCCTCGGCCGGCGTATTGAGCGTGGCCGGATAGCGCGACTGGTAGTCGATGCTGGCCTTCAGGCCATGGAAGTCGGCCGTGGCCGCAATCGCTTGGCCAAAACGTGCTTCAAGGTAGTCGCGTAGCTCGCCATCGAAACATCGCACGGTGCCACACAGCTCGACGGTCTCAGGCATCACATTGAAGGCATCGCCGGCGTGGAACTGGGTAACACTCATGACGGCGGTCTGGTGTGCCGGTATCTCTCGGCTGACGATGCCTTGCAGTTGATTGACCAACTGGCACGCCGCGAGGACGACGTCCTTGCCGAGGTGAGGCATGGCGGCATGGCAACCACTGCCCGTGAGCTTCACGGTAAAGACGTCGAAGGCAGCCATCACCGCCGAGTCGTGCACGGCGGCTTCGCCGAGTGCCATGCCCGGCCAGTTGTGAACGCCGTAGACCGCTTCCATTGGGAAGCGCTCAAACAGCCCTTCCTCGACCATGACGCGTCCGCCGCCCTCGTTCTCTTCCGCCGGCTGGAAGATGAAGTAGACGCGTCCGGCAAAGTCGGGGGACTCGGCCAATGCACAGGCGCCCCCCAACAGCATGGTGGTATGGCCATCGTGACCGCAGGCGTGCATCTTGCCCGGTCGTTGGGAGGCGTGGGCGAAGGCATTGGCCTCGCTCACGTCCAGTGCGTCGATATCGGCTCGCAGTCCGATGGCCCGGTCGCCGCCATGGCGACCATCGACCCATGCCACGACGCCAGTCCCACCGCCGAGCCCAGTCACCCTCGAAATCCCGGCGGCGTCCAGAATCTCGACGATGCGAGCGCTGGTATGGTGTTCTTCGAAGGCGGTTTCCGGCTGGCGATGAAACTCATGACGCCATTCGCGCAAAATATCCGCATTGACAATCGACATGGCATTTTCCCTATAGACGGTCATATCGGTTACAGCAGTGCCTGGGCCACGACGGCCGATCCGACGAAGGTTCCGGTGAACACCAGCAGTGACACGATGATCAGTTTCCAGCCAACCTGGCGGAACATGGTGAACTCTCGCGGTGAAAGCGCCAGGCCCGCGTAGGCCAGCACCGGCGTCACGATGGCCAGAAAGCTGACCGACGCCAATTGCTCGACGATCCAGGCGCTGGCCGGAAACCAGGGCAGCGTCACGATGATGCTGACCAGAGATACCCAGGCGACGCCCGGCAGATAGAAGGGCGCAAAGCGCGTGACGACCAGGCCGAACATGGTCATGGCGTAGAGAATCACCATGCCCGGTAGTGCCGCCAGCAAGGAGCCGCCGTTGATGGTATTGCTGACCCAGGCGACGGCACACACCACCGCCATGACGATGGCGGTTTGGCCAAGGTGGCGCTCGGGGCGCTCGTCATCGCTGACGGTAGCGGCGTAGTTCGGTTCCGCCGTGGCCTTGGCACCGACCGAGCTTACCGCCGTGCGCCCGGAGCACCATTTGAAGATTTTCTCGGCCAGCGGCAAGGCGATGAACAGCGAAATATAGAGGCCGGTGGCGTAGGTCAGCAGGTTGCTGGCGCCGGCGAAGGCCAACAGCTCATCGCGCATTTCCGGCAAGGCGCCGGCGATGGCACCCGAGCAGGCCGCGACCATGCTGCCGCTGCCCACGCCACAGGCCATCGCCAGGGCACGCGGGTCGAAGATGTCCAGCGTCGTCAGGTAGCCGGCCATCAGCGCGAACCACAGGGTACCGAACATGGTGCCGACGACGTAGACCCCCATGACGCCGATGCCTTCGGGCCCCTTGAGACCGTACTTGTCGGAGATGATGGCGATGTTGGGTTCCCGTGCGATGGAGTAGGTGGCACCAATGGCCTCACGTCCCATTTTGAGTACAACTACCGCGAAGGGCATGGCGATCAGCATGGTGCCCAGGTTGCCGAGCTCCTGGAGAACCAGGGCCGGCCCGGCGCTGAGGATCTGCTCGATAGCCGGCCCGATGGTGGAGCCGAAGCGGGCAATGAAGGGCATGATCGATAACAGAATGATCGGTGCGGCGGCGTCACTGAGCTTCACCGGCACCAGGCGCGAGGTGGCCGAGAACAGATGTGGGTTCAGCAATAGCCCGATGATAAAGGCGTAGAACAGCGGCAGGAGCAGCAGGGTGCCGGGCCCGAGGGGAATCTTGATGATGCCGATGGCTTCGGAGATCAGGGCCGCTATGGCCACGATGCCATGCAGGCGCCAGTCGAGGAGCATAGAGAGTTTCATGCGGATGTCCTGTTGTTGTAATTACGGGCAACGTCGGTGGAGAACCGCGGATCGTTCCACCATCACCGTCTTCTCGAGTATCGAAGGAGGGAGTGTTCTAATGAAAGATCAATGGTGTGCTATTTTTTAGGGCGCAGTCGCTCTGGTCGCTCTGGCCGGTGCTGGCAACGCATGGTGAATTTTTGCCCAGCCGACCAAGACGCCGCACGGTGAAAACTGGATAATGGCGGGCTAGGCGCGCACGGCGGCCCGAATTCACTTATCCGGTGCTATCTCCATGGAAATCAAGGTCAATTTTCTCGAAAATCTCAGGCTTGAGGCCAAGTTTGACGATTTCACCGTCGTCACCGATCAACCCATTCGCTACAAGGGCGATGGATCGGCGCCGAGCCCCTTTGACTATTTCCTGGCGTCCTCTGCGCTCTGCGCGGCCTACTTCGTGCGCGTGTACTGCCTGGCGCGCGACATTCCGACCGAGAACATCCGTCTGTCGCAGAACAACATCGTCGACCCGGAGAATCGCTACAACCAGATATTCAAGATCCAGGTAGAGCTGCCGGAGGATCTTTCGGACAAGGACCGCCAGGGGATTTTGCGCTCCATCGAGCGCTGCACCGTCAAGAAGGTGGTGCAGACCGGGCCGGAGTTTCAGATCGAGACGGTCGAGAACCTGGACGAAGACGCCCAGGCGCTGCTGATGGCCGAGCCAGAGGAGGGCGCGAGCACCTGGATCGAAGGCAAGGACCTGCCGCTGGAGCAGACCATCGCCAATATGACGGGGCTTCTTCAGGATCTGGGCATGAAGGTCGAGATCGCGTCCTGGCGTAATATCGTTCCCCACGTCTGGTCGCTGCATATTCGCGATGCGGCATCCCCGATGTGCTTCACCAACGGCAAGGGCTCGTCCAAGGAGAGTGCACTGTGCTCGGCGCTGGGCGAGTTTATCGAACGCCTGAGCTGCAACTTCTTCTACAACGATCAGTTCTTCGGTGAAGAGATCGCCGCGAGCGAGTTCGTTCACTATCCGAACGAGAAGTGGTTCCTGCCCGGACCCAACGATGCGCTGCCCGAGGGGCTGCTCGATGCGTACTGCTGGGCGATCTATGACCCGGAAGGTGAGCTCTGCGGCGCCAACCTGATCGACACCAATTCTGGCAAGGTCGAGCGCGGCATCGTCGCGCTTCCCTTCGTCCGCCAGTCAGACGGCGAGACCGTCTACTTCCCCTCCAACCTGATCGAGAACCTCTATCTCAGCAACGGCATGAGCGCCGGCAACACGCTGGCCGAGGCACAGGTTCAGTGCCTGTCGGAGATCTTCGAGCGGGCGGTGAAGCGCCAGATCCTCGAAGAGGAACTGACGCTGCCGGATGTGCCCATGGAGGTGCTGAAGACGTACCCCGATATTCTCGAGGGCGTCGAGGCGCTGGAGGCCCAGGGATTCCCGATTCTGGTCAAGGACGCCTCGCTCGGCGGGCAGTTTCCGGTGGCGTGTGTGGCCTTGATGAACCCGAAGACCGGCGGGGTCTTTGCCTCCTTCGGTGCCCACCCAAGCTTCGAGGTCGCGGTGGAGCGCAGCCTGACCGAGTTGATGCAGGGCCGCAGCTTCGAGGGGCTGAACGACTTCCCGCCACCGACGTTCAATTCCCTGGCGGTGTCCGAGCCGAACAACTTCGTCGAGCACTTCATCGACTCCTCCGGGGTCGTGTCATGGCGCTTCTTCAGCGCCAAGTCCGACGTCGAGTTCTGCGCGTGGGACTTCTCCGGCAGCAACGACGAGGAGGCCGCCAACCTGTTCGGGATTCTGAAGGACCTGGACCTGGATGCCTACATGGCGGTACACGAGGACCTCGGCGCGCCGGTCTGCCGTATCCTGGTGCCGGGCTACTCCGAGGTCTATCCGGTCGAGGATCTGATCTGGGACAACACCAATATGGCGCTCGACTACCGTGAAGACATTCTCAACCTTCACGCCTTGAACGATGACCAGCTCGCGGCTCTGCTCGAACGCCTGGACGAGAGCCAGATCGACGACCATGTCGACATCATCACCCTGATCGGCGTCGAGTTCGACGAGAACACGGTATGGGGCCAACTGACCATTCTGGAGCTCAAGCTGTTGATCAACCTGGCGCTTGGCCAGCACGAAGAGGCGCTGGAGAGGGTCGAGATGTTCCTCCAGTACAATGACAATAGCGTCGAACGCGGCCTGTTCTACCAGGCCATGAGGGCGGTGCTGGAGATCGCTGTCGATGACGAACTCGAGCTTGACGACTACCTCTACAACTTCAAGCGCATGTTCGGCGATGACACCATGGCCGCGGTGGTCGGCTCGGTGGACGGCACCGTGCGCTTCTCCGGCCTGACCCCGACCAACCTGCAGTTGGAGGGGCTCGAGAAGCACCAGCGCCTGATCGAGAGCTACAAGAAGCTGCATGCAATGAGGGCCGCCAAGGCCTAAGGCCCTAGGCACTTCGCTTCGTCGTGCATCCCAACCGATGCAACGCTCAAGCGGTTGCCAACGCTGGCCTTCTCGGAGGGGAGGGCCGCGTCCGGCGCGGTATTCCTCGTCGACCCCGAGCCGATCTTGCCCGACGAACGATCGGCGTCGGGGAGCGGCCTGCCCATCCCGACGCTCTCCCTGCTTTCCGACCGCGAGCTGCTCCCCTGATGTCAGGAGCGCAGTGTCTGAAAAACATGACGATGGTCGTCTGGGGTCCCTCGTGGCGCGAACCGGGCGTCGAGCACCGCAGTCGACGATTGGCGCGTTCGCGAGGATGGGCGTAACGCGACAAGGCTCTCTGGTCTCCGTTGACGGCGCGTTCTTCTTATCGCCTCTCCGCGGGAAGTATCCGCCTTCTGTTTGATGTTGTTGTTAAAAAACAAATGGTTAGTCTGAAAATCTCGGTGGTGAAAGGTTCGTCCATCAATCCCTTCGTGCCTTCCCTGGTGCTAAATAGCGTCGAGAGCGTCGTTGTTCCGCCACCAGGGAGGCGGCCTGCGACGGCAGGCACCCGGGCCATGGTCTACGCTGGTTGGCCATGAGTGCACGTTTTAGCACATTTATGGTCTGACCAAGGGACGGGATGATGACGACGATTGACGCGCGACAGGTGGGCCCATTCATCTTCTGCCTCCTGGTGACGCCAGCCGTGCTGGCTCAGGAGGGGCCGAATGCTGCTGCCCAGGCGAATAACCCGCTGGCGAGCATGACCGCGTTCAATATGCAGAACTATTACATTGATGAAATAACCGACTCGGATGAGAGCGCCAATCAATTCTGGTTCCGCTACGCTTCCCCATTTTCATTAGGTCAGTCCGACTGGCTGCTGCGTGCTTCGCTTCCCATCAACAGCTATCCGACGCCGCCCTCGGGAGACACGGAAACGGGCGTTGGAGACCTGAACCTCTTCACCTCATATCTCGTCGATACCGGAAACCCGGCGATCAGCTTTGGCTTCGGGCCCCAACTGACCGCGCCCACTGCATCGAAAGATGAAGTCGGTAGCGAGAAGTGGTCGGCTGGGTTGGTCAACGTGCTGTTCAATGCCAGCTCGCCCAAGTTTCAATACGGCTATTTGATGTCCTGGCAGCAGAGCTTTGCCGGCGAGGATGACCGTAATGATATCGATGTGGCGGCCTTCCAGCCTTTTGGCTTCTACCAACTTGGCGATGGTACCTATCTGCGCAGTGCACCGATCTGGCAGTTTAATCTCGACAATGGCGACTATGGGATACCGCTAGGTGTGGGGATTGGTCAAGTCATCAAGCAGGAGAAGACCGTATACAACTTCTTTGTGGAGCCACAGTTCTCGGTGGCCGATGAAGGTGCTGGGCAACCTGAGTTTCAGGTATTTGTCGGCTTGAACCTGCAATTCAGCAAGTGATGGTCGTGGAGTGAACGAGGCGTTCTGTCGTCGGCTCATGAGGACAGACATAGATGTTTGCTGCTTCAGTCGCCATCGCGTCATGAAAGACGGCGGTGGACGCCGTCCCTTTGTGTTTATCGACTCGCCGCTTCGACGAGCGGCAGTGCCAGGGTGAAAGGCCAGGAGCGGGTAATGCGAGAGCTGGGATACCTTGGGTTGGCAGCGGCGTGTCTGTGCTCGGGGGCATGGGCCCAGCAGCCGGATGGTTTGGCGCCGGACCGAGAGCCGTCACCGGGCATGGGAAATGAGCGTCGGGAATCCCCGTGGCTCCTGGTACCGAAAGTGAGTAGCGATCCGAAGATTGGCACCTCGGCGGGAGTCATCGCCGGATACATGTTCCAGACCGACCCCGAGTCTACGGCATCTATTTTGGGGGCTATGGGCACCTACAGCACCACCGACTCGTGGATCGGTGGCATTTTTTTTCGCGGTTACTGGGACGCTGATAGCAAGCGCCTGACGGCAGGCATTGGCCGCGGCGAAATCAACAATGACTATGAGGATTTTCTTGGCACGGGGTTGCCGGCTCAGACGACGGACGAAATGAAGCTGGTGTTTGCCCGGTATCTTCAGGAGGTCTACCCGCATTGGTTTATCGGCGCCCAGGGCGTGTATACGAACTACCTGGTGGTCAGTCACGACCTCGAGGCTCAGACCATCATGCAGGCCGCCGGGATTACGGGAGTCGACGCAGGAGCCGTCGGACTTTCGCTATTGTATGACACGCGAGATAGTCAGAATGCGGCGAGTGATGGCATAAGGTTCGATATCAATAATTTTGCCTTTCGTGAGGCATTCGGGGGCGAGGATGATTTCGATAGCTTGAGCGTCGAGTTTGACCAGTACATTCCGAATGGCGATGGCCATGTCTTCGCCTGGCGCGCGTTCGGGCGCGGGACCGATGATGCGCCCACGAGCGGGTACTCTAGCGTCGAGTTGCGGGGCTATACCCGAGGCCAGTATCTAGCGCCGAACTCCGTGTCCGTGGAAGCCGAGCAGCGGTTCCATGTGCATGGGCGGTTTGGTCTCAATGCCTTTGCCGGAGTTGCCTGTCTGTTTGGAGATGGGGAGAGGTGTGACGAAGGCGACAATCTCTATCCGAGTGCTGGCATCGGTGCTCAGTATGTGCTGAAGGAAGAGGAAAACATCGTGGTCACCGCCGATTACGCACAGGGCAAGGAAGATAACAGCGGATTTTACGTGAGGCTGGGGCAGGCCTTCTAGACGGCGTTGCCCCGATCCCGGGACGATGACGTCGCTCGGTGTCGTTTACGTCGTCATTTGCGCAGTCGTTTGCGCAGTCGCTTGAGTTGCCGCTTGGGAAGGCTGCCGAGTGCCAGAGCGGTAAGCATCAGTGCGCCACCGCCAACGACCATCGGCAGGATGGGTTCGTCGAGCAGGATCATCGAGCCGAGGTAGCCGATCAGGGGCGTCAGGGTGCTGATCAGGGCGACCTTTGCTGGTTCGAGCAGTTTGCCGGCGCCGATCAGCATGCCGAAGCCGATACCCGTGACCACGGGCCCCATGAAGGTGAGCAAGGCGATGGCCCGAGGGGCGGTCATCGAGGCCGTCGGTAGTCCCTCGAACACCAGCGCCAATGCCGTCATGCCGATACCGGCCACCAGGAATTGCCAGAACACGGCGTCGAGGACCTTGCCTTGCCAGGCATGCTGCGACACTAGCCGAATCGCCATGGCCCAGAACAGTGCGGCGGCCAGCACGACGAACAGTGGCGCCCACTGCCCTGGCTCCCCGGAGGCCAGCATGATGGTGGCGCAACCCGCCGCCGACAGCAGGGTCAGCAAGACTCGGAAGACCGGGGGACGCTGGCGAAACACCACAACGTCCATCACCAGAAGCCACAGCGGTGTGGTGTAGATGAGAATGCTGGCGGTGCCAGCGGGCACATATTGCAGCGCCGCCGTGACCAGCCCCATCGATACGATAAACTGCAGCACTCCGACGCCCAGGATGACCGGTACGTCCGCTCTGGTTAGCCGCGGCCGGCGTCGGTGGGCAGCATAAATGACCAAGGCGATGACCGGGACGCTGAGCAGAAAGCGCAGCCCCACCATCCATAGCGGCGAGAAGTACTCCACGCCCATCTTCATGACCGGCCAGTTGAGGCCGAGCAACAGCACCGAGACGAGCAGTAGCTTGACGCCCTTGGCGGTATCGCGTTTGGTGGCGGTTGCCGCGTTCAGAGCGGCGCTATTCGATGCATCCACGTCTGGATCGGATGCCGTCGACGTCGGCCGGGTCGATACGTCCGCCATCCTGGCGTCTCCCGTCAAATGGGTGGTTGTCTGTCGCGGCTGCGTGGCCTCACCGCGCTGGCCCTTGGTCGGCTGGACCCGCGGGGCAGGCGCCGGGCGCTGCCGTGCTAGTCGCATACGGCAGGGCGGTCTCGGGGGCAGACTTGGGGCCAAGGCCAGGGAGAGTCTTGCCAGGGGGGCAACGGGTCGGTCTTGAGCCGGTGCAGACCATGGCGAACTGTACCAGCTTGCCGAGACATTCGTTAGCGTCATATCGGTGTCGATCGAGCGCGCCCGACGGGTCAGCGGTCAGCACCGCCGTGGTGGGCGGGGCGTCGACAGGGCTGGCAGGGAGCCTGAGGACAGAGTGCTGGCGTCAGGCGGGGCGCAGACTCCAGACCTGGTCGAGCGACGCGAGTGCCATCTGAATCGGCGTGTCGTCGTCGCGGTCCTTGCGCCAGACGAAGCAAAGTGCGCAATCCAGGGCGATGCCATCGACCACCACCAAGCCACTTGTCTGTCGTTCGGCGATGGCTTGCGACTCTCTGGCGAGGCTCAGCCCCACGCCGGCGCGTACCAGATCGAGCATGCACGCCTCCTGATCTACTTGCGCCACACGGTTTGGCTTTTCACCACTGTCTCGCATGGCTCCCTGGAGCAGGCGGTGGTGCACCGAGTCGGGTGGTGTCACGATCCACGGCAGGGCGGCCAGGGACGACCATCGCGTGTCGGCGACTCGCGCCTCCCAGCCAGGCGGTGCGACGATGCGGTAGCGAAAGTGGGTTAGCTCGACATGGGCCACGTCGTCGTTGCTGTCGCCGGGGCCGGCCCCGGGAGGCGCGAGGTGGAAGGCCACGTCGAGCTCGCCTTTTTCGACTCGCCTCATGACGCAGCCGCTCATGCCATGGTGCAACTCGGTTTCGAGCTGTGGTGCACGCTCGACCAACGAGTTGAGAAAGCTGCCCAGACGAATGAACTCGGGGTCGACAATGGTGCCAATCTTCAGCAGGCCCCGCACCGTGCAATGCAATGACTGCGCCATCTGCTCGAAGATCCTGAGACTCGTAAGGGCTTTCTCCGCCACCGGCAACAACGCCAGGCCATTGGCCGTTAGCGCCAGTCCCTGGGGCCTGCGGTCGAACAGCGATAGCCCCAGCGTTTGCTGAAGGTGCTTCAACTTTAGGCTAATCGCGGGTTGCGTCAGGTGAAGTTGCTCGGCCGCCCGGGAGACACTTCCCAGGCGCGCAACCGCCACGAAGGCACGCAGCGTGGCGTATTCCTGCATCGTCGCGGTTCCTCGAACGAGTGTTATTTGAAAACCTTATAACAGGGTTTGACAGAACTCAATTGCGCGAGCCAAGGGACGGGGTAGTCTGCATTTCAGGTGCCGGTGGCCAAGAAGGCAGGCGAGAAGAGGACGATCATGACCATGCGACAACAACAAAGCAGCATGTTCGACTATATCGTGGTCGGCGCGGGCACTGCGGGCTGCCTGCTGGCCAACCGCCTGAGCGCCGACCCGGCCAATCGCGTCTTGCTTATCGAGGCAGGCGGTCGCGATAACTACCACTGGATCCACGTGCCGGTGGGGTACCTGTACTGCATCAACAACCCCCGCACCGATTGGCTGTTTCGCACCCAGCCGGACAAGGGCTTGAACGGCCGCACGCTGATCTATCCCCGGGGCAAGACCCTCGGCGGCTGCTCCAGCATCAACGGCATGATCTACATGCGCGGCCAGGCCCGGGACTACGACCACTGGGCGGATGTCACCGGCGACGAGCAGTGGCGCTGGGAACACTGTCTGAAGGCGTTCACTCGGCATGAGGATCACTATCGCCTCGACGATGGCGGTGACGGCGAGGCGGCTCATGCCGACTTTCACGGGCATGGCGGTGAATGGCGAGTCGAGAAGCAACGCTTGAAGTGGGAGGTGCTCGATGATTTTGCCCATGCCGCCGAGCAAGCCGGCATTCCCCGCACCCAGGACTTCAACCGAGGGTGCAACGAAGGCGTGGACTACTTCGAGGTCAATCAGCGAGCGGGTTGGCGCTGGAATACCGCCAAGGCGTTCCTGCGACCGGCGCTCAAGCGCGGCAACCTGACGCTGTGGCATTCGACCCACGTCAATCGGCTCTGCGTCGAGACGTCCGGCGGCGAGAAGCGCTGCGTGGGAGTCGAAGTCGAGCGTGGTGGGAAAACGCTTGTCGCAGGGGCCCGACGTGAAGTGGTGCTGTCGGCGGGGGCGATCGGGTCGCCGCATATCCTTCAGCTATCCGGCATTGGACCGGCGCACCTGCTCAGGGAGCACGGTATCGAGGTGGTTCAGGATCTGCCCGGCGTCGGCGAGAATCTCCAGGACCACCTGCAGATCCGCTCGGTCTACCGCGTCACCAACGCCAAGACACTCAACGCCATGGCCAGCACGCTCTGGGGCAAGGCCTGCATTGGCCTTGAGTACCTGCTCAAACGCACCGGTCCCATGAGCATGGCGCCTTCCCAGCTCGGTATCTTTACCCGCAGCAGTGATGACACCCCATACCCGAATATCGAGTATCACGTGCAGCCGCTGAGTCTGGAGGCGTTCGGCGAGCCTTTGCATCCTTACCCCGCTATCACGGCAAGCGTGTGCAACCTTAACCCGAGTAGCCGCGGCAGCGTCAGGATTCAGAGCGCGGATCCGCGCAGGGCTCCCGCTATCCAGCCGAACTATCTGAGCACGCCGGAAGATCGCCAGGTCGCCGCCGATTCGCTGCGCGTGACGCGCCGAATCGCCGCGCAGCCCGCGTTCGCGAAGTACCAGCCCGAGGAGGTCAAGCCCGGCGCCGAGTATCAGAGCGACGAGGAGTTGACCCGTTTGGCGGGGGATATCGGCACCACCATTTTTCATCCGGTGGGGACGACGGCCATGGGACGCGCAGACGATGGTATGGCCGTGGTCGACTCGCGCCTGCGCGTGCGAGGCATCAAGGGCCTGCGTGTGGCCGATGCCGGCATCATGCCGACGATCACCAGTGGCAACACTAACTCACCGACGCTGATGATCGCAGAAAGGGCGGCGTCCTGGATGCTGGAGTCGGTGGCGAAGGGTGACGAATAGGGTGGCGAATAGGGCGGTGTACCCCTTGCCAGGTGCCGAGGCATCATGCCGAGCACCTGCACGAGCGGCCAGTGGCAACACTAACTCACCGACGCTGATGATCGCAGAAAGGGCGGCGTCCTGGATGCTGGAGTCGGTGGCGAAGGGTGGCGAATAGGGCGGTGTACCCCTTGCCAGGTGCCGAGGCATCATGCCGAGCACCTGCACGAGCGGCCAGTGGCAACACTCACTCACCGACGCTGATGATCGCGGAAAGGGCGGCGTCCTGGATGCTGGAGTCGGTGGCGAAGGGTGACGAATAGGGCGGTGTACCCCTTGCAGGTGCCGATCGCTTGATCGACGCCCACGGCGACCCTAGAATGCAGGCCTGTTTTCTGCCTCAGAATATCTCGATGACTCTGTCCCGCCCCATTCTGTTGATGATCGTTGTTCCCATCGCCTTCACGCTGGCGCTAGGCGGACTGATTTTCGGTGGCCAGGCGCTATCCGACAGCGATGTGGACGGTGAGATTCAACATGCCCTGGCGACGGCGTTGAATACCTCCGGGGAGATCGAGCTGTCTAACCTGCAGGACGTCAATTACGGCTATGGGGTGTGCGGGCTCTACAAGTCGAGCCTGTCTGCCGATGGCTACGCCTCGTTCTTCTACGACAAGCAGAGCGACAGCGTGACGCTGGATGTCAATTCGCGCCGCTTTACGTCGAACTGCGGCTTGTCTTCGATCTGCTGATCGGCGCCTGTTCGCCTCGAACCCCAACGCTTCGCTTTGGACAGGCCTCCCACGGTGCCTGCCAGATTGTCGCACCCGTCTTGCATCAAATGTCGTTGGCGCTATGGTGGGAATCTCTCGCCCTGGCCTGACAGGGCCGGGCTGTCGGTGGCCAAGCTGTCGGTGGCCAAGCTGTCGGTGTCTGGGCTGTCGGTGGCCAAGGGAGAGCCGTCCCTTCCCCTTGTCTGCCGCTTTCGCCCCGGGGTCGCCTCGTTGTGGCTGGCGCTGGTACTGGCACCCGTTGGGCCAGTGGTGACGGGAGATGGTCAGGTGTGGCAGTCCTTTCTGGCCTTTCCGGATGGATCCATGGTTTACCATTAGTCACCAACAGTCACTAAACAGTCACTAAACAGTCACCAATAGTCACCAATAGTCACCAACAGGAGTCGATCGCTGATGAATCGAGTACACCGGAACTGCGCAATGGGCATGCTGGCATTGCTGATGGGTACCGGCGCTGCCCAGGCCGCCGAGATAGAAGTGAGTGATGCGCGCTTGCGCCTGCTGCCGGGCGACCTGCCGGGGGCTGGCTACTTCGTGCTACACAACAACAGCGACGATATGGTGACCCTCACCGGCGCGCAAAGTGCGGCTTTCGATAGCGTCGAGATGCACGTCAGCATGGAACAGGACGGGATGGCCAAGATGCAGTCCATTGCCGGTGTCGACGTTCCCGCTGGCGAGCAGTTTGCATTTGAGCCCAGCGGCCACCACCTGATGTTCATGCAGCGGACACAGCCGCTCAGCGTCGGCGATGAGGTAGAGGTCGTGCTCGAATTCGAAGGCGAAGAGCCGCTTCCCGTCAGCTTCGACGTCGTCTCACCGGTATCGCAGTAGACGGCATTCACGTCGGGCCCGGGTCGTCCGAGACATGGCAGGAACATAACGATGATGAAGTGGCTTCTCCCCTTGTGTGCATCTGTCTGGCTCGCCGGGTGCAGCGACCAGAACTGGCGGACCAAGGATATCTCCGAGATCATGCCGGCCCTGGACTTTGACCTCATCGATGAGCGTGGCAGGCCGGTCGACGAAGAGGTCTATCTCGGCAAGACCACGCTGCTCTATTTCGGCTATACCCATTGCCCGGACGTCTGTCCGACCACGCTCGCCCGTCTCGCCAATGCAACTCGGCAACTCGATGAGGCGGTGCGCGACAAGGTTCAGGTGCTGTTCGTCTCGGTGGACCCGGCCCGCGATACCCCCGAGGTGTTGGCGCAATACACGGACGTGTTCGGCCCGCAGTTCATTGGCCTGTCAGGCGAGACGTCCGACCTGGACGCACTGACCAACCGCTTTCGCATCTCGTACGGTTACGGCGAGGAGGATGCCGAGGGCAACTACGATGTCAATCACTCGAGCGCGGTGTTCGCCTTCAATCCCGCCGGTGAGGCGCGCCTTCTGATTCGCGATAATGATCCGCTTGAAGCGGTGATATCGGACATCGATCGGCTCGTGGCCAAGGGGTAACGCCCGGCTCGATCCTCATCGTCCCACCGGTGAGTGCAGGGTGGAAAAGCGGCCCTGGGCGCCGGACTCGCGCCGGCGTCGTTTGTGCTTCATTTCGCGCAAGCCGGAGGCGCCGGCGCGCGTCATCACGCTCGCTTCTCGGCAGGGCGAGGGGACAACGAAGGGGGCGCCAGGCCCTTCGTGCGGTTTGCGAGCATAGCGACAATATCAGTCGCAACGCTGAGCGCCTTGCTGCTGACGACGCGAAGGCCTACACCTGATGCAGGGGTGTCGTCGCGGAGAAGGTCGTGGTCGAGCAAGATCAAGCGCAGCAGTCTTCGCCATCGGCGTTTCTCGTCCTGAGGGTCGTGCGCTTTCTGGGGCTGGTGGCGCTGGGCGCGATAGTCGGTGGCATCGCCGCACTGGTGGCCGTGAGTTTCGTCGCTGGGGTGGTATGGCTCAACGACACGCTGCTGATCTCGCCGCGTGGTCGGATGATGTTCGAGTACCCGCAGTGGCTGGTCGTCACCACCCTGGCGGTTCCCATCCTGGGGGGCGTGCTGGTCGGTCAGCTGCATCGCCTGCTACCGCAGCATCGCCCCCATGGGCCGGCCGATGTGATCGCTGCCGTTCAAACCGGGCGCGGTCGCCTCCCCATCCGTGCAGGCGCCGTGTCGGCCCTGAGTGCGTTGGTGTCATTGGGAAGTGGCGCGTCGGTGGGGCAGTACGGTCCCTTGGTTCATCTGGGCGCGAGCCTTGGCTCGGCCGGCGCGCGCTGGCTGAGACTTGGTCACTGTGATGACCACATCACCATCGCTTGCGGCGTCGCCGCCGCCATCGCCACCGCCTTCAACGCGCCACTGGCCGGGATTGTGTTCGCCCATGAGGTGGTGCTGCGCCACTATGCGCTGCGGGCCTTTGCGCCGGTGGCCGCCGCGGCCCTTGTCGGCCATGTCATTGCCACCAATGTGCTGGCTCGTGGTGCACTCTTTCATGTGGCAGAGGCGCCGCTACCCAGGTCCTGGGAGTTTGGTGTTTTCCTGTTGGTCGGTGGCCTCGGAGCCCTCATCGCTGGTGCCTACATGCGTGCGATTCTGGCCGTGGGGGCGCGGTCGGCGCGCCTGGCGCTGGCGCAGCCATTACGGCCGGCGGTGGCGGGGGCCATGCTCGGCGTAGCGGCGCTGTGGGTCCCGGATATTCTTGGCATGGGCAAGGAGACACTGCGTTTTGCCACCATCGCCGGCGCCTACACGAGTCCTGAGCTGCTGATGGTGATGGGGCTGAAGCTTGCCGCCACGGCGCTGTGTCTGGGGATGGGATTCGGTGGTGGGGTCTTTAGTCCGGCGCTGGTGATCGGGACGCTCTTTGGCGCCCTGGTGGGAACGCTGGTGGCCTCCATCAGCGGTGTGACCGATACCTTCGTGTTCTACGCCATCTGCGGCATGGTGGCCGTGACCGCGCCGGTCATCGGGGCGCCGCTGACCACCCTGTTGATCGTATTCGAGCTGACCGGCAGCTACGCCTTGATGACGGCAGCACTGGCAAGCGTGACGCTGGCCTGTCCGATCGCCGCCCAGCTGTTCGGTCGTTCGTTGTTCGATATCCAGCTGGCTCAGCGCGGCCTCGATCTCTCTGTCGGGCGCAGTCAGGCGATACTCGGCGAGACCCGCGTCACCGACCTGATCAGCGATGACTGTGTCACGCTGACGCCTGAGACCACCGCGGCCCAGGCCGTCGCGGCGTTGACGCGCTCTGGTCATGCACTAGGCCATCTCGTCGATGACCAGGGGCGCTATCGCAACAGCTTCACCTTGGCGGAATTGTACCGCGGGCAGGTGCGGGACAGCGCGTTGCTGGTCGGCGACTGGCCACGAACGCCGCGCCCGGTACTGGGGCCGGAATCGTCGCTGTGGACCGCCATGGGGCTGCTGCAGCATGGGGTGGGAGACGCCATCGTGGTGGTGGATGGCGAGGGTCGCTTTCTCGGGGTGGTGCGGCAGACGCGCATCGCCGAGGCCTACCTGAAGCACAGCGATGAACTGAATCGGGAGGAACACGGTGCAGGCTAGACCGCTCGCATCGCCTGAGCTGGCTGGCGGCGGTGTGGCCGCCGCAGGCAGCCAGCCTCCCCTGGCGTGGGTCTGCACCGCCTGGCTTGTCTGTCTGTTGCTTGTCTGTCTGTTGGCGGCATCGCCGGTGTCGTCTCTGGCGGCCGAGACTCGCGCTACGGAGGACGCGGAGCTGACGGTGCTGAGCTGGGGCGGCGCCTATGAGCGTGCCCAGCAGCTCGCGCTGTTCGTGCCCTTTAGTGACGCGACCGGTATCAGGGTCAAGGTAGAGCGCTACGATGGCGACCTGACGGCGCTGCGCCAGGCGGTTGCCGATGGTCATGTGCCCTGGGACGTGATCGATATGACGCGCAGTGCCGCGTTGGCTGCCTGCGATGAGGGGCTTCTGACCTCGCTGGCCCGAGACGGGGTGGTGCCGGCTCCCGATGGCACGCCGCCGGCGCGGGACTTCATCGAAGGCGCGCTCGGCGAGTGCTTCGTGACCCACTCCATCTTCGCCACGGTGTTGGCCTATCGTACCGATGCCTTCCCCGGGCGCCGCCCGACCCGGGTCAAGGACCTGTTCGATCAGCAGCGGTTTCCCGGTCCGCGTGCCTTGCAGCGCACGCCCAAGGCCAACCTGGAGTGGGCACTGCTGGCTCAGGGCGTGCCGCGCGAAGAGCTCTATCGCCTGCTCAGTACGCCCCGCGGACTCTCCCTGGCGCTGGCGCGTCTGGAAGGTCTCGATGATCTGCGCTGGTGGACCCGTGGTGATACACCATCGCGCCTGCTGATGGACGGCGAGGTGGTCATGGCGTCTGGATACAATGGGCGCTTCTTCGATGCCGTGTTGAACCAGGGCGCGCCGATTGCGATTGTGTGGGACGGCCAGGTGCAAGAGCACGAGACCTGGGTCGTGCCGCGTCACGTTGATCATCCGCAGGCGGCCAAGGCCTTCATCGGCTTTGCCACCAGCGCAGAGCGACAGGCCGAGCTCACCCGCTATATTCCCTACGGACCCTCACGCCAGTCTGCGGTCCCGCTGATTGCCACCCACCGTGACACTGGGGTCGACATGCGCCTGTATATTCCGACGCATCCGTTCAACAGTGCCAACGCGGTGGTTCTCGATGAGCGCTGGTACGCTAGTACCTTGCGACGGATTACCCAGTATTTCGACGCGAGACTGACCGCCAGGGACGCCGCGTCCGCCCCGTAAAACGGGGGCTGTGCTGTGGGGCTGTGTTATCCGGCACGCTAGCTCTGCGTCGTTTGATCCCCACATCGAGGATGTCGGTGCGGCGCATCGACCTTTGCGGCGCGACATCGTCGTTGGATGCGCTGTCGTTCATGCCCCTGGTGGGGGGGCGTGCCCGTCGTTCTCCGGCGTTGGCGAGTGCCCGGGACAGGCGCCAGGTATGGACGGACGGCAGTGCCAGACTCGCCGACGAGGTGGCTCGGGAACTGAACTATTCTGGTGAGAGGAGCTCCTTTGAAGCCGGGTGGTGGGATCACCGTTCCGCGCTTTGGCCGATGGGGTCGCTGAGTCAGGATACGGGTCGAAAGAGGTGCCATCGATGTCTTCTCCCTGCATCATTTGCGTCGCTATTACCGGAAGTCTCCCGCGCAAGAGCAATAATCCCGCCGTTCCGATTAGCATCTCCGAGCAGGTCGAGAGCACCCAGGCGGCTTTCGAGGCCGGGGCCAGCATCGTCCATTGCCACGTCAGAAACGACGATGAGACACCAAGCTCAGACCCGGAGAAGTTCTTGCGCCTGAAGCAAGGGCTTCAGCAATACTGCCCGGGCATGATCATCCAGTTCTCCACCGGAGGTCGCTCCGGCGCCGAACGTGAGCGTGGGGGAATGCTGCCCACCGAGCCGGATATGGCGAGCCTGGCGGTGGGGTCGAACAACTTTCCCAACCGTGTCTATGACAACTCGCCGGAGCTGGTGTCCTGGCTGGCGGACGAAATGCGCCAGTATGACGTCAAGCCGGAGATCGAGGCCTTCGATCTTTCGCATATTCATCAGTCGGTCAACTTGATGAAGGACGGCAAGATCAAGGCGCCGCTTTACGTGCAGTTCGTGATGGGAATCAAGAACGCCATGCCGGTGGACAAGCCGACCTTCGACTTTTACATCGCTACGCTCGAGCGGTTGGCACCTGGCTCCCTGTGGTGTGGTGCCGCCATCGGCGCGCAGCAGTTGCTGGTGAACGAATGGTCGATTGCGGCCGGCGGCCACACCCGCACCGGCCTGGAGGATAATGTCCGTCTCGACAAGGACACCCTGGCGCCGTCCAATGCGGCTCTGGTGGCGCGGGTGGTGACGCTGTGCGAGCAATACGATCGACCGGTCGCCACCTGGCAGCAGGCGCGTGACATGCTCGATGTTCCCCAACGGTAGCGGGGAGCCAAGCCAGTCGCGACGACGGGCCTTGCGTGATGCGATGCATCGCGCCTGCCGAGTTCAGCGCGGGGCAAGCGTCATCCTGGTGTCTCGCGCTGTGATGCCTGCCACTGGCGTGGAGATTGGCCGGTCCACCGACGGAAATGGCGGCTGAAGACGGCGACTTCTGAATAGCCGAGCTGCAGCGCCAGGTCGGTCACCGCGATCTTACCTTCGCGCAGCAACCGCTCGGCCAGGCCCTGGCGGGTAGCCTGGAGCATGTTGCGATAGGACGTGCCGGCCTGTTTCAGCCGAATCTGCAGCGTTCTGGGGTGCAGGCCGAGTGCCGAGGCCACCCAGTCGACGCTGCACTCTCCGGTGGGCAGCAGGCGGCTGATCGTATCCTGAACCTGGTCTTCCAGGCAGCCTGGGTAGTGGCTCTGCAACTTGGCGAGGTAGAGGCGTAGGTGCTCGTTGAGTCGGGCTTCATCGCGGTGGCTCGGGGATTCGAGGTCTCTCGCGTCGAGATAGATGCCATCGAATGCCTGGTCGAAGTAAACCTGGCGAAAGCCGGTGGGCTGGAGAACCTCAGGCGCTGGCTGACGCAGGTAGAGCGCTATCGTCAGGCGGTTGCGATCGAGCAGCCCCGCGACGAAAAGCGCCAGGTGGGCCACGCTTAGCTGCATCAACTGTCGGATACCCATTGCGCTCTGGGTGTTGAGGGTGAGGGCCAGGCGCACCCTGTCGGCTTGCCTGCGTTGTTCAACGCAGATCCCCGAGGCATGCAGGTAGAGGAAGTTATTGGCCGCCGTGAGGGCCTCTCCCACGGTGGTGGCCCGGGACACGATGATCGGAAGATCACCCAGCACGCCAAGCGTCTGGCGGGCAACGAGCTCGAGCCCGAACAGCGGGCGTTGGCAGCGCAACGCGCCGAGCTCGAGGAGCTCCGCGAGCTTGTGATAGGCGATGTAGGTATCCGGGTCACGGAACTGAGATTGGCGCAGGCCAGCCTGACGGATGATCGCGACCGGGTTCTCGCCGCAGTCGTGAATCAATCGCTCGATCTGCTCTGCCGCCCCGCTGCGTACCAGATACATGCCGTCGTTCCCTTCGCCGTGGCGCGCATTTTCGCGTGCGTGACTCGTATAAAGTCAACTTTTGTTCGCCAAAGGTCAAGAACTGCCGCGATCACCCTCCTAGATTGATACGACCAATAACAACGATCCTGATGGAGAATTCCCATGCGCCTGCAAGGAAAAATCGCGGTACTCACGGGAGCCTGTGGTGGCATCGGCCAGGCAATCGTCGACAAACTGGTGAAGGAGGGCGCTTGCGTCCTGGCGGCTGACCTTTCCGAGGCTGGACTCGCCGACCTTCACGACACCCACGGCGACGCCGTAGCGACCCGCCTCACCGACGTGACCGACTATCGCGATGTCCAGGCCATGATCGCCGCCGCCGTGGAGGCGTTCGGTCGGCTGGATATCATGATCAACAATGCCGGCATCGCACAGCCCAAACCCTTGATTGAGCATGATCCCGAACGCGATTTCGATGGCGTCACCGCGGTCAACCAGAAAGGCGTCTATCACGGCATCGTCGCGGCGGCGCAGCAGTTCCGATCCCAGTCGTCTGGCGGAGTCATCCTCAATACCTCGTCGGTGTACGCCAAGATGGCCTCGGAGATGACGTTTTCCTACAACGTCAGCAAGGCCGCGGTCGACATGATGACCAAGTGTGCCGCACTCGAACTCGCACCACTCGGCGTGCGGGTTTGCGCCATCGCGCCGGGTCGGGTCGACACCCCGATGCTGCGCCAGTACGAAGCGCTGGGCCTGTGGGACCACATCCACAAGGAACAGATGCGCCGAACACTCACCTCGCCCAGTGAAATCGCCGACATCGTGGCGTTTCTGGTCAGCGACGACGCCAATTGCATCAACGGCTCCACCATCGATGCCGCCGATGGGTTCGAGAGCTTCAAGTTTCCCCTGCTGCCCTGATTGGCCGAACGCTACCGCGTGATCGAGGCGTCGGGTTTTTCACCAGGACATTGGGCCAGCGTGTCCGATGCCGACACAAGACCAGTGACACAAGACCAGCGACACAAGACCAGTGACACAAGACCAGCGACACAAGACCAGTGACACAAGACCAGTGACACAAGACCAATGACAACTGAGAGGCTCCGAGATGATCCCTGATATCACCAAGCACCAGGATGTATTGCTTACCCTGAATACCCGCGAAGAGACATTGCTCAAGAATGTGCTGCCCGGCGTCGACATCTACCCGCTGTTTCTCGACGCGGAGAATGGCACCTGGGTGATACGCGCCATCTTCGCGCCCGGCACCACATTGCCCAAGCATTTCCACACCGGAACGGTCCACTTCTACACCTTGGCCGGTAGCTGGAACTACGTCGAGTACCCCGATCAGCCGCAAACCGCCGGCAGCTATCTGTATGAGCCAGGCGGATCCATTCATACGTTTGAGGTGCCGGCGGACGGCGAGGGCGCCGACGGTTTCATGGTCGTGCAGGGCGCCAACATCAACTTCGATGAAGACGGCAACTTCATCAACATCATGGATGCCGGTTGGATCGAGCAGATCATCATCGCCGCGGCGCAGGTGCAGGGCGTCAAGCCGCGCTACTTCAGGCCCGGGGCAGACGCCGCCCTCAACGATTAGTAACTCACGCCAGGGAGAGTGCCGTGGAGACCATGAACGCCTTGACCATGCGCGATGGCAGCATTGGGCTGGAGACCGTCGAGATTCCGACGCCGGAGAAAGGGCAGGTGCTGGTCAAGAGCCTGGCCTGCGGCATCTGCGGGTCCGACCTGCACATTACCCATCACGCGAGTGAAGTGTTCGACCTGTACCGCAGGCTCGGAATCATGAGCGACGCACAGGACGACCATACCGGAATCATGCTGGGACATGAGTTCTGTGCAGAGGTTGTACGCCATGGGCCGCAGACGCCGCAGACTCACCCGGTCGGCAGTCGCGTCACCTGCGTGCCGATTCTGATGACGCAACATCAGGCCGGCATCGGCGTGACCCCAGGGGTCGTCGGCGCCTATTCGGAGTACTTCATCGTCGATGAAGCGCTGTTGCTGGCAGTACCGGACGGTTTGCCAAATGAGGCAGCGGCGCTGACCGAACCCTTGGCGGTGGGGTTGCACGCCGTCAACCGCAGCGCTATTCAACCCGGTGACGTGGCGTTGGTGGCGGGGTGTGGGCCGATCGGTCTGGCGGTGATCGCCGCACTTACGCGGCGCGGTATCGAAACGATCGTCGCGTCGGACCCGAACGGCCACAAGCGGGAGCTCGCCGGGAAACTCGGAGCCAGGTACCTGGCCAACCCGGCCCAGGAGGATGAGGTGGCTCTTGCCATCGACGTGGCGTCGGGGCACCGAGTGGTGATCTTCGAGTGCATCGGTATTCACAGCCTGATCGATGCCTTTATCAAGCGTGCGCCGGTCGGTGCACGTCTGGTGGTCACGGGTGTACACACCACGCCGAGCGAGATCAACTACGCCTACGCCACGGTGAAGGAACTCGACCTGACCTTCTCCTACTACTATAACCCCCAGGAGTTCGCGGATTGTCTGGCGGTACTCGGGGACGGAGAGCTCGCCTGGCAGCATCTGCTGACGGCCAAGGTAGGTATCGACGGGGTGAGTGGTGCCTTCGACGAGCTGACGCGCAACAAGGATCACATCAAGGTGATGATCGAGCCGTGGCGGAGGGGGGCGCTCGAGCCTTTCGAGCCCTGAAGGCCGCCGAGAGCCCGAGCCAGCTTTGCAAGACGAACACCGCAAGACGAGCACCGCAAGACGAGCATGGCGCCCAGGGGGCGCCATTTTTTTCGTTAAGCGTGTTGTCGCCGGTCGCGGGCTGCGGGCCAGTCGCGTTTCGGGGACGAGTGGCGAAGGCGTCTCGGGTCAACCTCGAACTAGTCGTGTGTCCTGATGTACCGCACCGCACGCCGCCCCGTGGCGCTGCCTAGGCTCAGTCTGAAAAGCCGACGCGCGAAGGTTAGACAAGGCAAAAATCGGTGAGAAAGCGCAGTTTACGGGGTGTAAATGAGCATTTTGATCAGATTTTTAACGCCGTATTACCGAGCGCCGGCACTTTTCAGACAAGCCCTAGCGCCTGTGCTTGCGCCAGGCCGCCGGTGACAGTCCCGTCCAGCGTTTGAAGGCGTGGCAGAAGGCGGCGGCCTCGGCGAAGCCCGACTGCTCGGCGACTTCCTGCACGTTCAGGTGCTCGCGGGTCAGCAGCGTCTGGGCGAAGTCGCGTCGTAGGGTGTCCTTGATCTGGCGCACCGAAGCGCCTTCGTCGGTCAGGCGGCGGCGCAGGGTCCTGGGCGACATCCGCAGGTGCTCGCTGAGTTGCTCGATGTCCGGCATCTGCTCGAAATCGTGGCGTTGCAGCAGCAGGCGCACCCGCGCCTGCAGGCTGGCGTCGCGTACGGGACGGTGCAGGATGACCCTCGGGCAGTCGCCGAGAAACCCCTGCAACTGGGCGGCATTGCGCACGATCGGCAGCTGCAGAAAGCGGCGGTGCAGAGAAAACCCGCAGTACGGTCGGTCGTACAGCAGCTCGCCGAGAAACATCGCGCGGTACTCCGCGCCATGCGCCGGAACGTGGTAGTTAAAGCAGGTGCTGGCGAAGGGCACCTGCTGCCCGACTAGCCAGCTGGCGAAGCGCTGCCACATCAGCAGCAGAAATTCCTGCAGCAGATGGTCGGGGTCCTGGCCCTGATGATGCAGGTGCAGGCGATAGAAGAGCAGGGCGTCGGGATCGTCGGCCAGGCCGACATCGATGTCGTTGCTGACCGCGCGATAGAAGCGTGCACTCTGCTCGAGCATGCCGCCGAGCGTGCGTGCCGCGCAGGCCAGTTCCGCCATCAAGGAAAAGACCCCGCGTTTGCACACGCCGGGTGCCAACCCCATGAACTCATCGCCACTGTAGCGCCAGACCGCTTTGATCAACTCGCTCAGTTGGCGCTCGCTGATGGGGCACCTTGGCTGGTCGAGCCAGTCGGCGGGAATGTCCGCGGCGGCCAGCAGCACCTGCGCGTCCGCCCCCTGGCGCAGCGCCCCACCGATACTCGCCCTGATGTAGTGATTGGCGATATGGAGTTTCGTGGAAGGGCAGGGCAGAGCGGTACGGTCCATTCGACGGGGTCCGAGTCACGACGGGTAGGGAAGCGACCCTGCGCTGGCAGCCAAGGGCAACGGTGACGCTCGAGTCAGCTTGCCCCGTCTGGCCGATTCGATCAATGAAAACGTCCTCGCCCGCCCTTCAATCGGCAAGCGAAATCGCCGTTTAATGACCGTCATGGCGTATCAACCGACGGGACACCTTGCATGCACGCACCGACACCGCAGCCACCCGACGCGACTGAGGCGTGGAGCGACGCAGACCTTGATCTCTTTCACGACAGCGTGCGGCGCATCCTCGCCCATGAAGTGGCCCCTCACTACGACGACTGGGAAGCGGCCCACTGCCTGCCGCGGTCACTGTGGAATCGGCTGGGTGACGCCGGTCTGCTCGGCGTCGATCTGCCGGCGTCACTCGGTGGCTGCGATGCCGGAGTCGATCTGTGCCTGATGATCTGCGAGGAAATCTCCCGCCAGGGCTTCGGTGGCCTGGCGAGCGCCTACAACATTCACGCCAATATCGTGATGCCGTACCTGTGGCACCTGGGCAGCGAGGCCCAGCAGCAACGCTGGCTACCCGCCATGGCTCGCGGCGACGTGCTCGGTGCTATCGCGATGACCGAGCCCGCTGCCGGTAGTGATCTGGCGGCGATGCGCACCAGCGCCGAGAAGGTCGAGGGAGGCTACAAGCTCAACGGATCCAAGGTCTTCATCACCAATGGCCTGCTGGCGGAGCTGGTGATCGTGTGTGCCAAGACCGATCCGAGCGCCGGGGCGCGAGGGGTGTCGCTGTTTCTGGTCGATACGTCTCTGCCGGGCTTCAGCCGTGGCAAGGGCATCGCCAAGATCGGTCAGCATGCCAGCGACACCGCGGAGCTGTTCTTCGATGACCTGGTGGTGGCCGACGATGCCCTGCTCGGTGAGGTCGGCAAAGGGTTCGTCTACCTGATGCAGGAGCTGCCTCGCGAGCGGCTCGGCGTGGCGGCTCAGTCTCTCGGGGCCATCGACGGCGCGCTGCAGCTGACGCTGGACTATGTTCAAGAGCGCAGGGCCTTTGGCCAGGCCATCGGAGACTTTCAGAACACCCGCTTTACGCTGGCCGAGGTCAAGGCCCAGCTCGACGTCGGTCGCGCCTATTTCCAACAGTGCCTGTCGGCCTACTCGCGCGGCGAGATGAGCGCCGTGGCAGCGGCTACGCTCAAACTGACACTGACCGAGATGCAGTGCCGCTCGATCGATCGCTGCCTGCAATTGTTCGGCGGCTACGGCTACACCCTGGAATACCCGATTTCCCGATTCTTTGTTGATGCGCGCATTCAGACCATCTACGCCGGGACCTCGGAGATCATGAAAGAGATGATCGCACGTGACTTGCTGGGCCGGGGACGCTGAGGGTGGCGAAGCGGCTGACCTTGGCCAGCGCCGCGACGACCGCCCCTGATTACCGGCCCAGCGATTCAGCCCGGCGATCTCGCCCGGCCATCTAGCCCGGCCATCTAGCCCGACCATCTAGCCCGGCCATCTAGCCCGACCATCTAGCCCGGCCATCTAGCCCAACCAAAGAGGACGTTTCGATGACCCGTAGCCTTCGCTTGCAAGATGTCGTGATCGTTGCCGGTGCGCGTACCGCCATCGGTGATTTCGGCGGCAGTCTGTCCGCCTTCAGCCCCGCCGAACTCGGCACCTTTGCCGCCAAGGCGGCCATCGAGCGGGCCGGCGTCGAGGCCGGTGAGATCGATCATTCGGTGTTCGGCCATATCATCACCACCGCCGCTCAGGACGCCTATCTGGCCCGGCACATTGCCCTGAACTGCGGCATGCACCACGGTTCCGCCGCCATGAACGTCAATCGGCTGTGCGGCTCGTCGGTGCAGGCGCAGATTTCCGCGGCCCAGATGATCGCCGCCGGGGATAGCCGCATGGCCCTGGCCGGTGGCGCCGAGAGCATGAGCCAGGGTGCTTACTTGCTGCCGAAGCTGCGCTTCGGCCAGAAGATGGGCAATGCCTCGGCCATCGACTTGACCGTTGGCGTACTGAGTGACCCCTTCGACAGCGGTCACATGGGCATGACCGCGGAGAATATCGCCGCGCGTTACGGCTTCACCCGCGACCGGCTCGACGAGTTTGCCTGCGACAGCCACGCCAAGGCCGCGGCCGCTTATGATACCGGCGTGCTGGCATCACAGATTGTGCCGGTGGAGGTGCGCCGTGGGCGTGAGACGCTGTCCTTTGCCCAGGATGAACACGTTCGCGCCGGCCTGACCTGCGCCCGGCTCAACGGCCTCAAGCCGGCCTTCAAGGACGATGGCGTGGTCACCGCGGGCAATGCCTCGGGGATCAACGATGGCGCAGCGGCGTTGGTACTGACCTCGATGCAGGAGGCCGAGCGCCAGGGGCTCAGTCCCCAGGCGCGCTTCGTCGCCTACGCCTTCGCCGGGGTCGAGCCGGAGGTGATGGGGCTGGGGCCGATTCCGGCGGTCCGACAGGCGCTGAAAAACGCCGGCCTTAAGCTCGCCGACATCGACGTGATCGAGTCCAACGAGGCCTTCGCCGCCCAGGCCATGGCGGTCGCCGAGACCCTGGAATTCGACCCGACCAAGGTCAACGTGCACGGCGGTGCCATCGCTAACGGCCACCCGGTCGGCGCGACCGGCGCGATCATCACCCTGAAGGCGCTCTATGAGCTTGAGCGGATCGACAAGCGCTACGCGTTGGTCACCATGTGCATCGGCGGCGGCCAGGGGATCGCCCTGATCCTGGAGCGGCTGTAGCGCTTGGCCCGGGCCTTGCCCAGGGCGAGTCTCGGGGCGGGTCGCCAAGGCGCTGAGAGGCCTTTTACGGCAGACGCATCGACCGGCATCACGCCAGCCACACAACAACAATGCGAGGCAGGACATGACACAGGCCCCTGAGTCCCAGGCACAGATCCAGCGTGCCACCCGCAACTGCATCGGCGATGCCTTCGAGCGCACCGCGATGCGCGGCGGACAGGAGATCGCCATCGAGTATCAGGCCCGTCGCTGGCGCTACGACGAACTCAACAGCGCGGTGAACCGGGTGGCCAATCGGCTGCTCGAGCTGGGGCTTGCCCAGGGCAGCCGGGTGGCCGCCTTCGGCAAGAATTCCGACGCCTATCTGATCCTGTGGCTGGCCTGTACGCGGGCCGGCTTGATCCACGTGCCGGTCAACTTCTCGCTGACTCGCAAGGAACTGACCTACGTGCTGCGCCAGTCTGGAGCCACGGCGCTGTTCGCCGACGACGGCCTGAGCGGCCAGGTCGATGCGGTGTGCACGGAGCTCGCCCTGGTCGTGCGCGGTACCTTGCACAGCAGCGCTGGGCACAAGGGCACTGTTCACAGCGGCACTGTTCACAGCGACACTGTTCACAGCGACACTGTTCACAGCGACACTGTTCACAGTGGGCACAGCGCAGCGTCGGCGGCTAGCGAGGCGCGTCCCGATATTCTCAGCATGGCCACCGGCACCGCCAGCGATGTGCCCCCCGAAGTCGCGCTCAACGACAGCGACGTGGTGCAGATCCTGTATACCTCGGGCACCACCTCGGACCCCAAGGGCGCGATGCATACCCACCGCTCGCTGATGACCGAGTATGCGGCCTGTCTGCGACACCTCGATATCCAGCCGGGCGATCGCTGCCTGGCGGCGCTGCCGCTCTATCACTCCGCGCAGATGCATGTGTTCAGCATGCCGTCGCTGCTGGCCGGTGCCTACAGCTACCTGCTCGATACGCCGACCCCAGAGGCGATTCTGAGCGCGCTCAAGGGCAAGGGGCTCAACAGCTTCTTCGCGCCTCCTACCGTGTGGATCGCGCTGCTTCGCCATGAGCAGTTCATCGATGCCGAGCTTAAGCACCTGGATAAGCTCTACTACGGCGCCTCGATCATGCCAGAGCCGATCGTGCACGAACTCGGCGAACGTCTGCCGGCCTCCGGTCTTTACAACTGTTATGGCCAGAGCGAGATTGCGCCCCTCGCCACGGTGCTGATGCCGAACGAGCATCGCGACCGGCCTTCGTCTTGCGGGCGTCCCTTGAACAGCGTGCAGACGCGTGTTGTCGATCCCGTCAGCGGACGGGTCTGTGCGCCGGGCGAGCAGGGGGAGCTGGTGCACCGTTCGGCCCAGCTCATGGTTGGCTACTGGGACAAGCCGGAAGAGACCGAACGGGCCTTCGCCGGCGGCTGGTTTCATTCCGGGGATCTCGGCTACCAGGACGAGCAGGGCTACCTCTGGATCGTCGATCGGATCAAGGACATCGTCAACACCGGCGGTGTGCTGGTGGCGAGTCGTGATGTGGAAGACGCCCTCTATACCCATCCGGACGTGGACGAAGTCGCGGTGATCGGGGTGCCGGATGCCAAGTGGATCGAGGCCATTGTCGCCGTGGTCGTGGCCCGGCCCGGCGTTCACCAAGATGGCGAGGCGCTGCTGCGCCATGCCAGAGAGCAGTTGGCCCCGTTCAAGGTGCCCAAGCACATCTACTTCGTCGAACAGTTGCCGAAGAATTCCTCGGGCAAGCTGTTAAAGCGCACCCTGCGCGATGAGTTCGGCAATGCGCCCTGAGCCGGCGCAAGGGGGGCACCATGAGTAAGGCGACGAGGCTCGAAAGCCACCTTGAGGGAAGGGTCAGGGTGCTGCGTCTGGTCAACCCTGCGCGCAAGAATGCCCTCGACACCCTGGGTTATGAAGCGCTGATCGCGGCCTTCGATGATGCCACGCGGGATGAAGACGTCAGGGCGCTGGTCCTGACGGGGTCGGAGAGCTGCTTTTGCAGCGGCAATGATCTGGACGATTTCGTGACCCACCCGATCGCCGATGCCAGCCACCCGGCCTATCGCTTCATGGCCACCCTGGCCGAGTTCGACAAGCCGGTGGTCGCGGCGGTGGAAGGGCCCGCCGTCGGCATCGGCGCGACGCTTCTGCTGCACTGTGACCTGGTCTACGCCGGCGACGGTGCCCGAATGCACCTGCCGTTTGTCCAGCTCGGCGTCTGCCCGGAATTCGCCTCGACCTACGTGCTGCCGGCCCTGGTGGGCCATCAGCGCGCGGCGCAGCTACTGATGCTGGGAGAGCCGCTTGGCGCCGCGGAGGCGTGCCGGCTGAACCTGATCAATCAGGTGGTCGAGAAGGGGGCGGCCCTGGCCATGGCCCTCGAGGTCGCGCAGCGACTGGCCCAGGCGCCGCCGCAGGCACTCAGGCAGACCAAGCGGCTACTGCGCCAGGGCGGTCGAGCCGCCTTCGACGCGGCCATGCAGGCAGAGCTTGCGGTGCTGGCACGCGCGCTGGATTCAGATGAATTCAACGAGGCCATGGCGGCGCGGCGCAAGGCGCGTGCTGGTGGCAACTCCACCCTGGACTAGCGATCCGCGCAGCGCTGCTTGCCGGTGAGAGGGGGCACCCCGGCGGTCGGGGGCGATGCACCTCGTAACCGAGCAGCCCCGTCGAGGTATCGACGGGGGCTTCGTCACGGCTTCATTGTGATGTCGTCAGGGCCGCCTCATGGCTGCCTCGAGACGCCAGGCGGCCCTGCCCATCCGACGGGCTACTGTGGCAGCTTGTAGGCCACCACATAGTCGCCAATGGTGGTGCCGATGGAGCCATGACCGCCGGCAACCAGCACGACCATCTGCTCGCCCTGGCTGTTGAGGTAGGTCATCGGGGTGGCCTGGCCGCCGGCGGGCAGACGCGACTCCCAGAGTTGCTCGCCGCTGGTCACGTCATAGGCGCGCAGGTAGTTGTCGACGCTCGCGGCGAGGAAGGCCACGCCACCATCGGTGATGATCGGGCCACCGATGCCGGGCACGCCCATCTTGAACGGCAGCGGCAGGGCGGTCATGTCTTCGATCGTCCCGTTCTTGTGCTGCCACACGGTCTCGCCGCTGCGTAGATCGGTGCCGGCCACATAGCCCCAAGGCGGCTGCTGGCAGGGGATGCCGAAGGGCGACAGGAACGGCTTCATCTCGACGGCGTAGTCGCCCCCGGCGTTTTCATTGAGGCCCTGTTCGCCCTGGTTGGTGGCCCCCAGCTCGGCGCCATCCTTCGGCACCAGGGTCGAGGTGAAGGCGAGGTACAGCGGCATTCCGAACATCACCTGACGCTTGGGATCGACCGCGATGCTGCCCCAGTTAAACACGCCAAAGTTGCCCGGAAAGACGATGGTGCCCTGTTCGGACGGCGCGGTGTACTGCCCCTCATAGCGCAGTGACCGGAACTGGATACGGCACATCAGCTGATCCAGCGGGCTGGCGCCCCACATGTCGGCCTCGCGCAGGGTCGGGGGACGGAAGTTCAGGCTCGACAGCGGCTGTGTCTCTGCGGTGAAGTCGCCCTCGATGGCGCCCTGGGGTGCGGGCTCTTCGGAGACCGGCATGATCGGCTCGCCGGTCGCACGGTTGAGCACATACACGTCGCCCTGCTTGGTCGGCACCACCAGCGCTGGCTGGGTGCCCTCGTCGGTCTCGAGATCGATCAGGCTCGGTTGTGCCGGGGTGTCCATGTCCCAGAGGTCGTGATGGACGAACTGGCGCACCCATTCGACTTGGCCCGTCTCGATGCTGAGCGCGACCACCGAACTCGCGTACTTTTCCTCGGCCTCGGTGCGGTACATGCCGAGCTGATCGGGCGTGCGGTTGCCCATGGGGAAGTAGATCAGCCCCAGTTCCTCATCGGCGCTGGCGATGGACCAGCTATTCGGTGAACTGGTCGAATAGGTCTCGCCTTCGCCGATCGGCGCGGTCTCCTGCGGATTGCCGGAGTCCCAGTTCCAGCGCAGCTCACCGGTCCTGGCGTCGTAGGCGCGGATCACGCCGGAGGGCGAGTCCACCGCATAGTTGTCGTTGACCGATCCGGCGACGACGACCAGGCCGTTGGTCACCACGGGGGGCGAGGTGGAGTAGTAGAAGCCGGCCTGCTTGAACGGCATGTTGTGCATCAGGTCGAGTTCGCCACCGTCGGCGAAGTTCTCGCACAGCGCGCCGCTGGCCGGGTCGACGGCGAGCAGGCGTGCGTCGGACGTCGGCATGAACAGCTGCGCATCGCACTGCATGGCAGCCAGTTCTTCCGCCGGGCCGCTGGCCACCTGTACGTCGATCGAATCGGCATCGCCGCTGGCCGGCGGCAAGTAGGAAACCCCACGGCAGGTCTGGTGCTGGCGCGAGCTCTCGGCCGGCACCTTGGCATCGTACTGCCACTGTTTCTCGCCGGTGTCGGCGTTCAGGGCCACGAGCCAGTTGTGCGGTGTGCACAGGAACAAGGAGTTGCCGATCTTCAGCGGTGTCGCCTCGTAGGTGGTCTCGCCGACGTCATCGGGGCCCTTCATGTCGCCGGTCTGATACTGCCAGGCGAGTTCCAGTTCGCCGACGTTGTCCGGCGTGATCTGGTCAAGCGGCGAGAAACGCTGCCCCAAGTTGCTACGCCCATAGGCGTGCCAGCTATCCTCGGGGGTATCGCCGGTACGCGGCTGCTCGGCGATCACTTCGCTGTTCAGCTCGCCCTCGGTGCGGTGGACGTCGACGCTGAGACTCGCTAGCGTGCCGACGCCGACGATCGCCCAAATCGGTGCGAGTACCAGCATGCCTGCGCGGCTGCGGCCCTTGGCCGGTATCAACAGCGGAATGGCGAGCACCAGGAACAGCCCCAGACGAGTGGCCAGCGGCCACCAGTCATAGCCGGATTCCCATAGCGCCCACGCGGCCGTGGCGACGAGAAATGCCGCGTATAGGCTCTGGGCGGCGGCGCGGCGAGACCGTACGAGGGTGCCAACCGTCATCAGGACGGCACCGGCGATGGCGTAGTACCAGCTGCCGCTGAGGGTGATCAGCCAGATGCCACCCCCCAACAGTGCTAGCCCCACCAGCCAGAAGATGAGGGAGAGAATGATCATGATCCAAGCTCCTTGCCGGGAATCGGGCGTGTGGCGTTGCGTGAGTAGTTAGCTTGCGAATAAGGGTAGCACATCTACCTCTATTGGCGCTTCATTCTAGTGCCAAGTTACTCGTGTCACATGACTGTTTAGCTTTAGGTTTTGCCAGTTGGCGATTTGCCATGGGGCGGCGCAAACAAGTCATCGCCGATGACCGCAACGACATCCGGGCCGCCGACGTTAGCGTAGAAGGCGAGAAGGGAGCTGTCAGAGTGGCTCGGGACCAGCGGGACGTGGCCCATCGCCTCGGTAGTACCCGGCGAGGCCAGCGAGGGCGCCACCGGGGCCGCGTCTTCGTTGACGCCTGGCGCACGACCAGCAAGCGGCTGGTTTCGTCAGTCGCTTTCGCCCGCCAACCTCGTCTAGTGCCTTAAGGAACCGGTGTGACTAGACCAGTTTGCCCGGGTTCATGATGCCCTGTGGATCGAGAGCCTGCTTGATGCTGCGCATGACCTCCCAGCCGTCGCCGTGCTCGCTGGCCATGTACTCACGCTTGCCGATGCCGACACCGTGTTCCCCGGTGCAGGTGCCGCCGGCGGCCAAGGCTCGCGCGACCAGGCGCTGGTTGAATGCCGCCAGGGTCTCGAGTTCGTCCTGGTTGTCGCGGTCGAAGATCACCACCAGGTGAAAGTTGCCATCACCGACATGGCCCAGCAGCGGTGCGGTGAGTCCGGTCGCCTGGACATCGAGCTGGGTGGCCGCGATGCACTCGGCTAGCCGTGAGATCGGCACGCAGATGTCGGTGGCCCAGAACTCCATGCCCGGACGCAGTTGCTTGGCGGCATAGGCGGCGTCATGCCTGGCTTGCCACAGCGTCTGGCGGTCCTCCTCGAGTGTCGCCCAGGCAAAGTCACTGCCGCCGAAGTCCTGGCACAACTCGGCGAAGGCTTTGGCCTGCTCACGAACGCCGGCGTGGGTGCCGTGAAACTCCAGGAACAACGTCGGTTTTTCGCCATGCGTAAGCCGCGAGTACTGATTGACGGCCTTCATGGCTAGAGCATCCAGCAGCTCGATGCGTGCCAGGGGCAGACCACACTGGATCGAGGCGATCACGGTATTGACCGCACCGGCCACGTCATCGAAGGCCACCGTGGCCGAGGAGATCGCTTCCGGCAGCCCATGCAGCTTGACCGTCAGCTCGGTGATGATGCCGAGGGTTCCTTCGGCGCCGATCATCAAGTGAGTCAGGTCGTAGCCGGCGGCGGACTTGCGTGCTCTGCCACCGGTCTGCACGATGCGTCCGTCGGCCATCACGACGGTGAGGGACAGCACGTTCTCGCGCATGGTGCCGTAGCGGACGGTGTTGGTGCCGCTGGCACGGGTCGATGCCATGCCCCCCATGCTGGCATCGGCGCCGGGGTCCACCGAGAAGAACAGGCCGGTGGCACGCAGGTGGTGATTGAGCTGGGTTCGGGTCACCCCAGGCTGGACGGTGGCGTCCAGGTCTTCTGCGCGGACCTCGACGATGGCATTCATGCGCGAAAGGTCAACGCATAACCCCCCACGCTCGGCGATGATCTGGCCCTCGATGGACGTGCCTACGCCGTAGGGAATGACGGCAATGTTGTGATGGCTGCAGGCGCGTATCACGCGGGACACTTCCTGGGTGGAGTGAGGGAAGCAGACCGCATCCGGTGCCGCCGGGTGGTGCCAGGATTCATCGTGACCGTGCTGCTCGAGAATGCCGGGAGCCGTGGTGATCCTGTCACCCAGCAGTGGCGTCAGATCGGCAAGCAGCGCCGCCAGGGTGGCCGCAGAAGGACGTCGAGGCTGGCGCATCGGTGGTGCGCTGGCGGTGGTGGAGAATGGCGGGTGAGTCTCGGTCATGGCAGAACCCTCGAGGCACCCGGGGGCGCCGACAGTGAGCAAGCTATCGATAGTGCTCGTGGCATGATGCCGGGTTTCGCTACGCCGGGTAAAGACGTTGGCTCCTTGCTTGCTGGCTGACCAAGGCTGACAGGATGGTGTTCCCCCGCGGGACTCGCTGGCCGACGGCTTGCCGCCGAGTCAGCGCTCACGAGGGAGACGGCGCAGACGGCGAGCACCTACCCACTTTTTATGTCGTTTTGGACTATGTGCAGAACTAAAATCTCGTCGGACTGTCCTCCGAGAGTAGCACTCGGCAAATGCCGTCACGCTCACAGGAGGACCCCATGACCAAGGCGCAGATTACCCACTTCTTCGACGAGCCCACCAATACCTTCAGCTATGTGGTGAGAGACCCCGGTAGCCGCTGTTGTGCGATCATCGACTCGGTGCTCGACTTCGACTACGCCGCCGGCCGCACGGGGACCGACTCGGCCGATGACATCATGGCTTTCGTGCAACGAGAAGGGCTCGAGGTACAGTGGGTGCTGGAGACCCATGTTCACGCCGATCACTTGTCCGCGGCGCCTTATCTGCGCGATCACCTGGGCGGCAAGACCGCCATCGGCGCCAATATCACCGTCGTGCAGGATGTGTTCGGCAAGGTCTTCAATGCCGGGAGCGAGTTCTCTCGGGACGGCAGTCAGTTCGATCGGCTGTTCGAAGACGGCGACGAGTTTTCCATCGGCGCGCTGCGCTGTCGGGTCATGCATACCCCGGGGCACACGCCGGCCTGCCTGACCTATGTGATGGGGGAGGCGGCCTTCGTCGGCGATACCCTGTTCATGCCCGATTACGGCACCGCTCGCTGCGACTTCCCCGGCGGCGACGCCCGTGCGCTGTACCGCTCTATCCAACGGGTGCTGGCGCTGTCCGACACTACTCGACTGTTTCTGTGTCACGACTACAAGGCGCCAGGGCGGGATGCGTTCTGTCACGAGACCACGGTCGGCGATCAGCGTCGCGATAATGTGCATGTCCGCGATGGCATTGATGAAGAGGAGTTCGTGGCGATGCGTACCGAGCGTGACGCCACCCTCAACATGCCGGGCCTGATCCTGCCGTCGGTTCAGGTCAATATGCGTGCCGGGCGAATGCCCGCCGCCGAAGCCGATGGCCGGGTCTACCTGAAGGTTCCCGTCGACGGGTTCTAGCCAGTCCTCAGTGCCAAGGGGCCGCTTCCAGGCGCCTATTCCAGGGAAGGAGAGTCAAGCCATGAGCACCATCAAGGAGCCAGACACCGTGCATCGTCACGATGTCGTCATCATCGGCGGTGGCGCGGGCGGTATCGCCGTCGCCGCCAGTCTGTTCAAGCGTCGGCCGAAGCTCGATATCGCCATCATCGAGCCAAGTACCGAGCACTACTATCAACCCGGCTGGACCCTGGTGGGGGGCGGCGTCTTCGATGCCGAACAGACGCGACGCTCCACGCAGAACGTCATGCCCGCGGCGGCGAAGTGGGTCCGGGCGTCGGCACGTCGAATCGAGGTCGAGGCCGGCGTCGTCGAACTGGACGATGGCCGGATGCTGGGGTATTCCCGTTTGGTCGTGGCGCCGGGACTGGTGCTCGACTGGGCCGCCATCGATGGCCTGGAAGACAGCCTGGGGCAGTACGGGGTGACCTCCAATTACCGCTACGACCTGGCGCCCTATACCTGGTCGTTGGTGAGCTCGCTTGCCGAGGCGCCGGCGCCTGCGGCGGGGAGAGTCAAGGCGCTGTTCACCCAGCCGCCGATGCCGATCAAGTGCGCCGGTGCGCCGCAGAAGGCGATGTACCTTTCGTGTGATTACTGGCACCACCACGGGCGACTCGATGCCATGGACGTCAGCTTTTGCAATGCCGGCGATGCGCTGTTCGGGGTGCCCGAGTATGTGCCGGCGCTGGAGGAGTACATCGCGCGTTATGGGATCGATATGGCCACGCGACACCGCCTGGTGGCGGTCGATGGGCCGGCGCGCAGGGCACGTTTCGTGGTGACCTCGGCCGCGGGAGACACCCGCGAGATCGAAAAGTCCTTCGACATGCTCCACGTGGTGCCGCCCCAGCGCGCGCCGGGCTTTATCGTTAAGGCCGGACTCGCCAGCGAGGACGGCTGGCTCGACCTGGAGCCACATACCCTGCAGCATCGCCATCACCCGACGGTGTTCGGCCTTGGCGATGTCAGCGCCACGCCCAATGCCAAGACTGCGGCGGCGGTGCGCAAGCAGGCGCCGGTGGTGGCCGAGAACCTTCTGGCGTCACTCGATGACAAGCCGCTGACGGCGGCCTATCTCGGCTATGGGTCCTGTCCCTTGACGGTCGAGAAGGGGCGTGTGGTACTGGCCGAATTCGGCTACGGCGGTGAGCTGCAGCCGACCTTTCCGCGCTGGCTGAACGATGGCCAACGCGCCACCCGGCTTGCCTGGTGGCTCAAGGCCAGACAGCTCCCCTGGCTCTACTGGAACGGCATGCTCAAGGGGCGGGAATGGCTGGCCAAGCCGGCGACTCGCACGCCGCCAGGGTGAAATGCCCGTGTGAAATGCCAGGGGCCCCAAGGGTCGGCTCCGCTGTCCCGGGGCTCCCCTTGGGGACTCGGGCTTCGGGGCTGGTTCTCAGGAGCTGGTTCTCAGAGGCTGGTTCTCGGGGGCTGGTTCTCAGAGGCTAGGTTTCAGAGGAAGCCGGCACCTTCATCTCGACCTCGACGAAGGCGAAGCTCGCGTCGCCGGCGTTGATCACGTTGTGTTCGGTGCCCTCGGTCCGGCTGTAGGAGACGCCGGCGGTAAGGGAGACCTCACGCTCACCGTCCGGCGTTTCCAGGCGCATCACGCCAGCGCTGAGCGGCACCACGACATAGTCGTGGCCGTGGCGGTGCCAGCCGGTCTCGGCGCCGGGGGCGAAGTCCCATCGGGTGACGATGCAGCGCTCGTTGTCGACTTGGACGGTGGCGGTGGCTTGGGGGCGCTGATCTGACATGGCGGTAATCCTGTGGTGGTGAGGGCAAGAATGCGCAGCGCGCATGGGCGCAGCAACAGACTATCGCATTGCCCCCGCTGCGGCCTATCCCATCGCCGCCGCCTATCCCATCGCCGCCGCCTATCCCATCGCCGTCGCCTATCCCATTGCCGTTGCCTATCCCATCGCCGTTGCCTACCGGATGCCGAGGTTTATTGCATCAGGGCGCCGTCGGCCTCGTCCTCGACCAGAGAAAATCCCTCGACGCCGATCTCGGCCTCGAGGGCCAGCAGGTAGTGGCGCAGCGCCACTCGAGTGGCCTGTTCGCGCATGTCACGGCGGACCCGGTCGACCACATCGGCATAGGGCAATGCGCGGCGCTCGGTACGCTCGTCGATCATGATCACGTGCCAGCCGTAGCGTGATGCCAGCGGACGATCATGCAGGCCTACCGGCAGGTGTGCGAGCGCCCGGTCCAACTCCTCCACGGTCTGCCCAGAACTCAGCCAGCCAAGCTCGCCCCCCTCTTCCCGGGAGGGGCACTTCGAGTAGCGTTGGGCTAGCTCGGTAAAACGTTCCGGTGTGGCCTGCAGCGTCTCGATCAATGCAGTGCCCTGGTGATACTGGGCGTCCCTGGCCTCGGCGTCATCCGGGGCGGCTGCCAGGAGGAGGTGGCGCACACGCAGCCGGGTCGGTTGGCTGAAGCGTTCTGGGTGGGCGCCGTGGTAGCGCGCACAGGCGCCGTCATCGGGCTCGGGGATCTCGAGTTCACGCTCCAGCAGCGCCGCGACGGCGGCTTCGTCAGGCTCAGGCAGGGAAGCGTCCGCCAGACCCAGCATCGATGCCCGTTGGTGAAGCAAGGCCTGAACGACCAGGGCGCGGGCCGCCGCCTTGGCGGCGGTCGCACGATCGCTGGCCGGGTGAAACTGCATTTCGGCGGCGATGGTGCCTTCGTCGATGACGAGATCACCGACGCGAATGGCCGGGCGCGTTGCGTCGGTCACGGTTTCCAGGGGAATGGTCTGCATCTCACACCTCCTCAGGCTCGGCGTCTGACGATCTGGTAGCGTCGGCCGAGATAGCCCAGCGGGGCGCTCCAGGCGTGGACCAGGCGGGTGAACGGGAAGATCAGTACGATGGTCAGACCAATCAGGATATGGATGTGGTAGATGAAACCGATGCCGGTGAGATGGGCGGCGGCGTTGCCCTGGAAGAACACGATGGCCTGGGCCCATTGGGCGAGACGTACCATCACCCCGCCGTCCAGATGCTGCATGGCGGCGGGAATGGTCAAGAGACCGAGCGTCACCTGAACCACCAGCAGGGCGATGATCAGGGTATCCATGGTACTCGAGGAGGCCCTCACCCGGGGGTTGGTCAGGCGGCGATGCAGCAGCATGGCGCCGCCGACCAGGCACATGACCCCGGCGATGCCGCCGACCACGATCGCCACGATCTGCTTGTTGCCGGCGCTGATAAAGGGCTCGTAGACCCAGTGCGGTGTCAGCAGGCCGACCAGGTGGCCGAAGAAGATCACCAGAATGCCAACGTGAAAAAGGGGGCTGGCGAGTTTCATGCGCTTGGTCGACAGCATCTGGCTCGAGCCGGTCTTCCAGGTGTACTGGCCGTGGTCGAAGCGCATCAGGCTGCCGATCAGAAAGACGCTACCGGCCAGATACGGGTAGAGGCCGAACAGCAGGGTATGCAGATAGTTCATGACAGGCCTCCACGGGGAGAAGTGGGCGGGGACGGGATGTCGGGGAGACGAATGGTCTCCGGCTGGACGTTGTGGCTGCGTTCGGCCAGGCGCTTGCCCTCGGCGGACTGCAGCGAGCAGTCCTGGTCGGATTCGGCGGAGAAACGCACCGCCTCTTCTTCCCACACCGCATCGATGGCGGCGGGGGTGTCGTCGGCGGGCTCTTCCTTGACCTTGTCGCGATGGACGTCGACCTCGGCCTCGGCGCCGATCAGGCTAAGTAGCGCCAAAGGGATGCGCGCGTAGTCGTTGTCCTTGGCCTGAAGGCGCGCGGTCAACAGCGCCAGGATGTGATGAATATCGCCCAGCCAGCCCGCGATACGCTTAGGGTCGAGGGTCGAGAGGTACTCGATGAACAGCGGCAGGTAGTCCGGCAACTCACGGCTATCGAGGTGGTAGCCGGCGGTCTCGTACTCCGCCAGCAGGTCGACCATGGCCTGGCCGCGATCGCGGGATTCGCCGTGGACGTGCTCGAAGAGCAGCAGCGAGGTGCTGCGACCCCGGTCGAACTGGGCCACGTAGGCCGACTGGAGATCGAGAAGATCCTGCCGTTCGAGCCTGTCACACCAGTCGAGCAGGGCGGGTTTCTCACCGCCCTGAGGCAGGGGCATCGCCGTCAGGGCCCGGCGGATCTCCGGCAGCGCTTCGATCAGTCCGGCGTCGGGGTAATCGAGCAGCCGCGCTAGCGCGCGGATGCCGAGGTTCAACGCTGGGACGCTTGAGGGCTCAGTCATTTTCGAGCTCCGTGCGTGTCGGATCATAGTGCTCGACGTTGACCAGGGTAGAGGTCTGCTTGCGGCCGCCGAACAGGCTGCTCGAGTCGTTGCCTCCCTGGCAACCGCTGCCGAAGGTGAAGCCGCAGCCGCCGCGCTCGGGGTAGGCCTCGCGGGCCTGCTCGCGGTGGCTGGTCGGGATCACGAAGCGGTCCTCGTAGTTGGCGATGGCCAGGTAGCGGTACATGTCCTCGACCTGAGCCTCGCTGAGCCCGACCTCGTCGAGTACCGTGGCATCGAGCTTGCCCTCGACGTGCTTGCCGCGCATGTAGACGCGCATCGCCATCATGCGCTTGAGCGCCAGGATCACCGGGGCTTCGTCGCCGGCGGTGAGCATGTTGGCCAGGTACTTCACCGGGATGCGCAGCGATTCGACCTTGGGCAGCACGCCCTCGGTCTCGACGTGGCCGGCGTCCACCGCCGACTGGATCGGCGACAGCGGCGGCACGTACCAGACCATCGGCAGGGTGCGATACTCCGGGTGCAGCGGCAGGGCCAGCTGCCAGTCCATGGCCAGCTTGTAGACCGGCGACTCCTGGGCGGCCTTGATCACGTTGTCGTCGATGCCGTCGCGCTTGGCCTGGGCGATGACCTCGGGATCATGCGGGTCGAGGAAGATCTCGCACTGGCGCTTGTACAGGTCGCGTTCGTCTTCGGAGGCTGCCACTTCTTCGATACGATCGGCGTCATACAGCAGCACGCCAAGGTAGCGAATGCGCCCGACGCAGGTCTCCGAACACACCGTCGGCTGGCCCGATTCGATGCGCGGGTAGCAGAAGATGCACTTCTCGGACTTGCCGGTCTTCCAGTTGTAGTAGATCTTCTTGTACGGGCAGCCGGACACGCACATCCGCCAGCCGCGGCACTTGTCCTGATCGATCAGCACGATGCCGTCTTCTTCGCGCTTGTAGATCGCACCGCTCGGGCACGACGCCACGCAGGCCGGGTTCAGGCAGTGCTCGCACAGGCGCGGCAGGTACATCATGAAGGTGTTTTCGAACTGGCCGTAGATGTCCGCCTGAACCTTGTCGAAGTTGACGTCCTTGCGCCGCTTGGCGAACTCGGTGCCGAGTAGCTCCTCCCAGTTCGGGCCCCACTCGATCTTGTCCATGCGCTGGCCGGAAATCAGCGAGCGCGGGCGGGCCACCGGCTGGTGGTTGCCTTTCTTGGCCTGGTGCAGGTGCTGGTAGTCGAAGGTGAACGGCTCGTAGTAGTCGTCGATCTCCGGCAGGTCGGGGTTGGCGAAGATGTTCGCCAGCACCCGCCACTTGCCGCCGATGCGCGGCTCGATAGTGCCGTCATCACGCCGTAGCCAGCCGCCTTTCCAGCGCGCCTGGTTCTCCCACTCCTTGGGATAGCCGATGCCGGGCTTGGTCTCGACGTTGTTGAACCAGGCGTATTCCACGCCCTCGCGACTGGTCCAGACGTTCTTGCAGGTCACCGAACAGGTGTGGCAACCGATGCACTTGTCGAGGTTGAGCACCATGCCCACTTGGGAACGAATCTTCATTTGGCCGCCTCCTGAACGCTGTCATTGCCTTCGCCGTCGAGCCAGTTGATGTGCTCGACACCCTCGCGGCTGGTCCAGACGTTCTTGCAGGTCACCGAACAGGTGTGGCAACCGATGCACTTGTCGAGGTTGAGCACCCTGCCCACTTGGGAACGAATCTTCATTTGACCGCCTCCTGAACGCTGTCATTGCCTTCGCCGTCGAGCCAGTTGATGTGCTTCATGCGCCGCACGATGACGAATTCGTCGCGGTTGGAGCCCACGGTGCCGTAGTAGTTGAAGCCGTAGGACAGCTGGCCGTAGCCGCCGATCATGTGGGTCGGCTTGGGGCAGACTCGGGTTACGGAGTTATGGATACCGCCGCGGGTGCCGGTGACCTCGGAGCCCGGCACGTTCACGATGCGCTCCTGGGCGTGGTACATCATCGCCATGCCGACCTTGACTCGCTGGCTGACCACCGCCCGAGCGGCGATGGCGCCGTTGGCGTTGTACAGCTCGATCCAGTCGTTGTCCTCGACGCCGATGGCCTTGGCGTCGTCCTCAGACAGCCACACGATGGGGCCACCGCGAGACAGCGTCTGCATCAGCAGGTTGTCGGAGTAGGTCGAGTGGATGCCCCACTTCTGGTGCGGGGTGATCCAGTTCAGGGCGATCTCGGGGTTGCCGTTCGGCTGCTCCGTGGCGACGCTGTGAATTGCCTTGGTGTTGATCGGCGGGCGATAGACCAACAGGCTCTCGCCGAAGTCACGCATCCAGGCATGGTCCTGGTAGAACTGCTGGCGGCCGGACACGGTGCGCCACGGAATCATCTCGTGGACGTTGGTGTAGCCGGCGTTGTAGGACACGTGCTCGTCCTCGAGGCCAGACCAGGTCGGGCTCGAGATGATCTTGCGCGGCTGGGCGACCACGTCACGGAAGCGAATCTTCTCCTCTTCCTTGGGGTGGGCGAGGTGGGTGTGATCGCGTCCGGTGATCTTGGACAGCGCCTCCCAGGCCTTGACCGCCACTTGACCGTTGGTCTCGGGGGCCAGCGCCAGGATCATTTCGGCGGCGTCGATGGCGCTGTCGATGCGTGGCTGACCCTTGGCCGGGCCCTCGAGCTTGACGTGGTTGAGCCCGCGCAGCAGCTCGACTTCCTTGTCGGTGTTCCAGCCGATGCCCTTGCCGCCGTTGCCGATGCTCTCGAGCAGCGGGCCGACGGAGGTAAAGCGCTCGTAAGTTTCGGGGTAGTTGCGCTTGACCTCGATCAGGCTCGGCATGGTCTTGCCGGGGATCGGCTCGCACTCGCCGCGCTTCCAGTCCTTGACCTCGGCCTGGGCCAGCTCCGAGGGGGTGTCGTGCTGCAGCGGCAGGGTGACGAGATCGGTTTCCTCGCCGAGGTGACCAACGCAGACCTCGGAGAACTTCTTGGCGATACCCTTGTAGATGTCCCAGTCGCTACGCGCTTCCCAGGCCGGGTCGGTGGCCGCGGTCAGCGGGTGGATGAAGGGATGCATGTCCGAGGTGTTGAGATCGTCCTTCTCGTACCAGGTCGCGGTGGGCAGCACCACGTCGGAGTACAGGCAGGTGGTGGACATGCGAAAGTCCAGGGTCACCAGCAGGTCGACCTTGCCTTCCG